>JBDSEE010000221.1:0-18341 GCA_039920245.1 Ferruginibacter sp. | reverse complement strand
CGAGAGACAAGTACAATGCCGGGCTATGCTGGCTCTTCCTGGTATTTTCTTCGTTATATGGATCCCGGAAACGCAACTAGTTTTTGCGATCGTAAAGCAAGTGACTATTGGCGGCAGGTAGATGTGTATGTAGGCGGTACAGAGCATGCCGTTGGGCATTTGTTGTATAGCCGAATGTGGACAAAGTTTTTGTATGACAGGGGTTGGATAAGCTTTGATGAACCGTTTAAAAAACTTGTGAACCAGGGGATGATAACTGGAGTTTCAGAAAAACTTATACGTGCAAATAAAAATGATATTGATGAACCGTCTGAGTTTGGCAAACAAAATTCAGTCACTTCAGCCACAAATACTATATGGATTAATTGGATGGACAAGCCATATAGTTTTCATATTGATAGATCTGAGGATTTTTATATAATTCAATATTCAAAAGAATTACAAGGGGCTTCTCCATTCGGAGAATCTGAGATTAATGTTCCCATAGAGTTTGTGGTTGACGGTGTATTAGATGTAAAAGGTTATTCCCAAATGCTTAAAGAACAAAGATCAGATTTTCAAGTATACGTTTGTAAAGAAGGATATTTTAATTCCAAGTATCAAAAATGGTTCAACTTTAAGAATGAAGAGATTTCCCCTTTGGAATTTAGGACTCTTCAATTGGTGGAAAAAATGTCAAAATCAAAACGGAATGTTGTTAACCCTGATACTATAATTCATAAATATGGCGCAGACACTTTCCGCATGTATGAAATGTTTCTTGGCCCGGTAGAACAAAGCAAACCTTGGGACACCAAGGGAATCGAAGGCGTACACCGGTTCCTGAAAAAACTCTGGCGCTTATTTTTTGATGAACTGAAAGGTCCAATCTGGACGGCTTTAGCTCCCTCTCCTTCGGCCATGGCTGGGGGTAAGGTCTCTGATGCAGAATGGACAGTGCTGCATAAAACTATTAAAAAAATTGAACAGGATACAGAGAATTTTGCTTTCAACACTGCAGTAAGTGCTTTTATGGTTTGTGTAAATGAGTTGACTGATTTGAAATGTCATAAAAAAGAAGTACTGGAAAAATTGCTGGTACTCTTGGTTCCTTATGCGCCGCATATAACAGAAGAACTCTGGAAGGTTCTGGGTAATGAAGGAACAATCCTGGATGCATCTTACCCTGTCCTAAATGAAAAATTTTTGGTAGAAAGCAGTAAGGAATATCCAATTTCGATCAATGGCAAAATGCGTACGACCATCAATATTTCTTTGGATGCAGATCCGCAGCAAGTGGAAGCATTTGTACTTGAAAATGAAACTATACAAAAATGGCTGGAAGGTAAAGCGCCTAAAAAAATAATTTTTGTAAAAGGTAAAATGGTGAACGTAGTTATTTAATTCTTCATTAATTCTATGAACAGCTTTCAATCAATATTGGAAAAATATACAAGGGAATTTTACCCGATTGTTTCTGTTGCTGAAGATGATATTATTAAGACCTTGGACATTTCTGAAACCAATAAAGATTTTACAGAAAAAAATTTCAATGATATAAATCTATTTTCTGACTGGATTAATGAACAAAAGCAAAAAGCCGGCACCCGTTTTTTATTTGGAGGCTATAATGAAAACAGGGCGATGTACAGCCGCAGTAAATTATTTGATGGAACACAGGGTGAGAATGTAGAACCTCGCAGTCTCCATCTCGGCCTGGATATCTGGTCTGATGCTGGAACGAAAGTCTATGCTCCCCAGGATGCTACTGTACATAGCTTTGCCTTCAACAAACAACATGGTGATTATGGTGCTACGATTATATTGCAGCATGAATTAGAAGGAGTTGTTTTTTATACGCTGTATGGACACCTTTCATTAAAAGACCTTGAAGGATTAGAAAAAGGAAAGCCCATTCAAAAAGGAGAGGTCTTTGCTCATTTTGGTTCGCCCGAAGAAAATGGAAACTGGCCACCACACTTACATTTCCAGCTTATAGCTGATATCGTTGGCTTCCATGGCGATTATCCAGGTGTGTGCAAGCCATCAGAATCAAAATATTATTTGCAAAATTGCCCGGATCCTCTGCTTGTATTTAATCCCAAATCATAAACATTCCATATCATTTGTTGTTACTTATAAAATTCAGGCAATAAGTTTAATTTTACAGCGGAATAAATATTAATTATAATGGATATTAAAGCCGGCGCATTACTCCAGCATATCAATAGCCCAGATGACCTGAAGAAACTTAGCAAAGACCAAATGTTGCAGGTAAGCGAAGAGCTAAGGCAATATATTGTAGATGTGGTAAGCGTTTACGGTGGACATTTTGGCGCCAGTCTTGGCGTGGTGGAGCTTAGCGTGGCTTTGCATTTTGTGTTCAATACACCTTATGATCAATTAGTATGGGATGTAGGTCACCAGGCATATGGGCATAAAATATTGACAGGTCGCAGGGATTCATTTATTACCAACAGAAAATACCATGGGCTGAGCGGGTTTCCAAAAAGAAGTGAGAGCCCTTATGATACATTTGGTGTTGGACATTCTTCCACTTCTATTTCCGCAGCTTTAGGTATGGCAATGGCTTCGCAATATAAAGGGGAAACTGACAGGCAGCATGTTGCTGTGATCGGAGACGGTGCGATGACAGCGGGCCTTGCTTTTGAAGCGATGAATCATGCTGGTATCGAAAAAAGCAATGTGCTAATTATTTTGAATGATAACTGCATGAGTATCGATCCGAATGTAGGTGCGATGAAAGAATACCTGACGGATATTACAACTTCACATACATACAATGAAATAAGAGATACTGTTTGGAAAGCACTGGGTAAACTTCCAGGTAAAAAGTTTAACCAGAATGTCGCTAGTAAAATGGAGGCCAGCCTGAAGGGCATGGTAAGCAAGAGCAGCAATCTTTTTGAATCTCTTAAGATCAGGTATTTTGGACCTATTGACGGTCACAATGTAATCAAACTGATAGATACTTTTAATGACCTGAAAAATATTCCCGGTCCTAAGATCCTTCACATAAAAACAGTGAAAGGGAAAGGGTACGAGCTTGCAGAAAAGGATCAGACCAAATGGCATGCACCTGGTTTGTTCGATAAAGTAACAGGTGAGATATTTAAAAAGCATTTTGACATTCCTCAACCACCGAAATACCAGGATGTTTTTGGGCATACCATTATAGAGCTTGCTGAAAAAAATGACAAGATCATTGGAATTACACCTGCCATGCCAAGCGGATGTTCATTAAAATATATGATGGAGAAGATGCCTGACAGAGCATTTGATGTAGGTATCTGCGAGCAACATGCCGTTACACTTAGTGCCGGAATGGCTACGCAAGGGATGCGGGTATTTTGTAATATATATTCTTCTTTCATGCAGCGGGCATATGATATGGTGATACATGATGTAGCCATACAAAAACTTCCTGTAATATTTTGTTTAGACAGGGCAGGGCTTGTGGGTGAAGACGGACCTACGCATCACGGATGTTATGATATTGCCTATATGAGGTGTATTCCAAACATGATCGTCAGTTCGCCTATGAACGAGGCAGAGTTGCGCAACCTGATGTATACTGCCCAACTGGAAACGAATAAATCCCCTTTTGTTATCCGCTATCCACGTGGCGAAGGTGTAATGCCTGAATGGAAAACGGAGATGAAGGAAATAAAAGTAGGTACCGGCAGAAAGTTAAAAGATGGTAAAGACATTGCGATACTTTCTTTCGGGCATCCCGGAAATTTTGTGGCTGCGGCTATCCGTGATGTTAGATCTGAAGGAATAAATCCAGCACATTATGATATGCGTTTTGTGAAGCCGCTTGATGAAGTTATGCTTCGTGAAGTGTTTTCAAATTATTCCAAAATAATTACCATAGAAGATGGAACCGTAGTAGGAGGATTTGGCAGCGCCATCCTTGAATTTATGAATGAACATGGCTATAAAGCTGATGTAAAGATCATGGGAATACCAGACAGGCTTGTAGAACATGGTACGCCCAAACAACTGTATGAAGAGATAGGCCTGGATGCAAATGCTATTGCGGCACAACTCATGTCCATGAGTTCAGTAACAGTGCGGATTACACAATAAGAAGTGCGTTTCTATTTTAGTGATCTATCCATCATAGTCCCTGAAATATAGCCAGCCACTGCGCCGAGAATTGTGCCAACAATCATTGGCATGGCTTCTCCCCCGGATGCAAAATAACCGATTACAAAACCCAGCACTGCAAATAAAATCATTGCAACCCATGCAGCACGATCTGTTCTTGCCTGAGCAGTTTTTTTATGTATAGGCTGATGATGATGGGGCTTTCTTAATTTAGATTGAGGCATTTTTTTCATCAAACTACAAAATATTTTATAATGCCACTAACTTTTATGGCGTTGCCAGTAATTAATGGCTGTTAGAATAATTTATAGATCAGACACTTCCCTTTTTTAACTGATTAAAACTGAAACCCTTGATTTCAACCAAACGTAATTTCCGCCTTAAGAAGCCGGGATTGTTTACTTTGACTTTTTCAAAATCCTTTTGCGATGTAATAATCCCCATGCTTGCAATTCTTCTATTAATTTTTCAAGTGTCTTTCCATAAGTAGTCATCGAATATTCTACCACAACCGGAACCGTATCATACACTGTTCTTTTAACGAGCTCATTCACTTCAAGATCTCGAAGTTCTTTTGAGAGCATTTTGTCTGTTATGCCCGGGATCTGTTTTGCCATCTGGCTAAACCTAAGGTTGCCAAAGGAAAGTGCAATAATGATTGGTAATTTCCATTTACCACTTAAAATATCTAATGCATCTCTAACCGGGATTAGTGCTTTTGTACAGGTCTCATGCGTTCTTTCGGGTTTTGCAATAGTCTTTGCCATTGTTAAAAATTTTACTATATTAAAGTATAGTACTATCAAAAAGTATAGTACTATAAAAAGTATAGTAAAAGTATTTAATTTTACATTCACAAACAAAATAATTTTATTATGGCAAACACAACATGGATTTTAGACACTACGCATTCTGAACTACAGTTCAAAATCAAACATCTTATGATATCTACCGTTACCGGACAGTTCAATTCGTTCAGCGGAACAGCAGTGACCGAGCGTGATGATTTCTCAACCGCAAAAGTAAATTTTGAAGCAGATGTTAACTCTATCTCTACCAATAATGAACAGCGTGATGCCCATTTAACGGCAGGAGATTTTTTTGACGGAGAAAATTTCCCGAAGATCATCTTTAAAGCCGATCGTATGGATAAAGCTGGCGATGACGAATTCATGCTTTCCGGCATATTAACTATTAAGGGCATCAGCAAGGAAGTTAAATTGATTGCAGAGTTTGGAGGCATAACAAAAGATCCATGGGGTAATACACGGACCGGTTTTTCGGTAACGGGAAAAATTAACCGCCAGGATTTTGGTATCAGCTTTGGAGCCGTTTCTGAAACAGGGGGTGTCTTGTTAGGCGATGAAGTAAAAATAATTGCAAATGTGCAATTGGTCAAGCAAGTTGTTGAAGAACTGGTTGCATAGAACTTATTAAATGCGATTAACTTTAAAGAATGGAAATCGGTGTTTATACATTTGCTGATCTTGGAACACATCCCATTACCGGGGAGAAGATATCTGCTCAGCAACGCATGCAAAACCTTATGGAAGAAATAGTCCTTGCAGATCAGCTGGGGCTAGATGTGTTTGCCGTGGGAGAACACCATCGTCCGGATTATGCTGTATCGGCCCCGGCTGTTGTGCTGGGTGCCGCAGCAGTAAAAACAAAGCATATAAATCTGTCCAGTGCTGTCACAGTTCTAAGTTCTGATGACCCCGTTAGGGTGTTTCAGCAATTTGCTACGGTCGATTTACTGAGTTCAGGTCGTGCAGAGATCATGGCAGGTCGTGGATCATTTATAGAATCGTTTCCGCTTTTTGGTTATAAGCTGGAAGATTATGACGCACTGTTTTCTGAGAAGCTGGAGATGTTACTGGAACTAAATAAACAAGAACGGATAACATGGAAAGGAAACTATACACAGACTATTAATAACCGGGGAGTGTATCCCCGGCCATTCCAGGATAAATTACCCATTTGGGTGGCAGTAGGCGGCACTCCTGAATCTGTTATCCGGGCTGCAGAATTTGGATTGCCTTTAGCGCTTGCCATCATTGGCGGTTCGCCAGCGGCATTTGCGCCCCTTGTGAAATTGTATAAAGAAGCTTATAAGAAAAGTGGTCATGACAACGACAATATGCAGCTGAGCATAAACTCACATGCATTTATTGCTCACGACTCGCAACACGCAAGAGATGAATTTTTTCCTTCTTATAACGAAGTCATGAGTCGCATAGGCAAAGAACGTGGATGGCCACCCGGTACGAGGCAACAATTTGATGAATCCACTCAGCCGCATGGCGCATTGTTGGTGGGTAGCCCGCAACAAGTAATAGATAAAATTTTGTATGAGCACGAATTGTTTGGCCATACCCGTTTCCTGGCTCAAATGAGTATTGGTGCCATGCCTCATGATAAGGTCTTGCGCTCTATTGAGCTGCTGGGTACTAAGGTGGCACCTGCTATAAGAAAATATACTGGGGAAATAGTACAGTAAAAACGCCAAAATAAAATGTAGGCCGTTTTCAGAGAAACAGCCTACACAAATATTTCTCATTTTTACTCTGGACTTAAGTATTGTGCATATGCATAACCTTCCTCACCTTTTTCGGTGCGTACCAGCCACCATTGATCATTTGTTTTGCTAAGCAAGGTTACCGAGGAATTATGAGCAGCTTTACCTACGATTGGCTGGTCAGTGCCGGGCCCCTTCCTGATATTAAGATTACTACTGTCTGTAGTGACTGTTGCCTTTGTTCCCGCCCCGGCTGCCACATCAATATTCATCACCAGGTCTCCGGCTTTGAAGTCAGGATCTATCTGGTTATAGAGGTTCCACAGTTTATCTTTTGAAGCACCAGTAGGAGCTTCCCCATCAATGTAAAGCACATTATCTTGTTCACGCACTTGCAGGTTACTTATGCCTTCTGCAGAGGCTGCGTCGGTGAGTTGTTTATATTTATCCTGTAATGCCATGGTAGTTTATTTAATGGTTAATTGATTTTCAATTTTCTTTGGTTTCAGGGTATTCAACGATTGTATCAGGTTTTGAAGGCGATCTCTTTTTATTTCTCCTGTTAATGTAACTATGCCGTCATTAACAACTGCCGTTACTGTAGGGAAATCTTTTACCGCATCCTTAACACCTGTTGTTAATGCATCGTCGGTTGTTACAACCACTGGTGCAGTTACTACAGGGGCCTGGGCGATAACAAGATTATTTACTACAGATTTTACTCCTTTTGCGCTATTTGCCAGTTCTGCGCATTTGGCTTTGCATGCCTCGTCTTTACATTCGCCGCTAAGCGTTACCACGCCGTCATTTACATTTACCATAGCCGGGGTAGGCATTTCCATATTTGTCTTTAGTTTTTCTTCAACAGATGCTTTTATGTCTGCGTCCTTTGGCTTACAGCCCGAAAAAAATAATGCAGTCATGATCAGCATTGATGAAATAATCTTTGTAATTTTCATTGTAATTGTTTTTTTTGATTTAAAAATTGGTGCTAGAAAAACTGCAACTAATGAGCCAATGTTTTATACTGGACCAATAATTGCCAGATTAATTTCGACCATTATTTATAAAAATTTTAATTAAAAGAGATCATGCTAAAAGAATTATTCGACCTGGTTAAAGGTCATGCCACCGAAACAGTTGTAAATAATCCTGATGTACCCAATGAGCATAATGATGAAGTGGTAGCAGAAGCAACAAACACAGTCGCTTCTGGTTTACGTAATGTTGTAGCAGGCGGCGGTGTGCAAAGCCTGTTGAATTTATTTAAAGGAGGAAGCGATAAGAAAGGCTTGTTAAGCAACCCGATCGTTTCTATGATGATGGGGCATTTTGCCAGCAAGCTCATGAATAAATTCAGCATGAACAATACCCAGGCAAATAATTTATCAGGAAATCTTATACCCGATGTTTTGGGAAGCTTGATTCATAAAACAAATGACCAGGCTGATTCCGGATTTAGCCTTGAGAAACTTCTCGGATCTATTACAGGAAATAAATCAGACACTAATAATGAACAGGCAGGCGGAGGGATTGGTGGCTTGCTCAGTCAGTTAACCGGGGGAGGACAGGGCAGTGGCGGTGGAGGAATTATGGATATTATAAAAAACATGGCAGGTGGCGCCCAGCAACAGCAGAAGCAAAACGGGAGTGGTGGTTTGCTTGATATGATAAAAGGATTTATAAAGTAATTGAAATCATCCTTCAGTAATTTATATTTTATAAGTATTGTAATAAACTCCCCTTGCATAAACTTGGGGAGTTTTTTTATGAAAAATAATTTATCGTCATGAATGATTAATCTTCTTACTCTAATGATAAAAATGCTTATAAAGTTTAATTCCTTCCAGCGCTGTCCTGTGTTTGATAATTTACGGTAAGACCTTTTATAAAAAACATTGTAATTTCTTAATGGAATAATTTTTGAAGATTTTGCTTAAATATTATTACATGAAATCAATTAGAGCGTTCAGACAGGATGGAACTAAAGCCGCCACTAAACATAAAAAAATACAAGCACAGGTAGCTGCCGCTGATAAAAAAAGGCCCGCAAAAAAAACGGAAAAAGCAATGCAGGCAGGTGCGAGAAAATATCCTGGATCGCCAATTGCCAAACAACACCTAGTTAAGCCGGGCCTGGAAAAGAAACTTTTAGTAAAGCCCATGTTTGATGCTCCTTTTTATAAGGGTTCCGGGAAACTACAGGATATGGTCGCAATAATTACAGGGGGAGATTCGGGTATTGGAAGATCAGTAGCTGTATTTTTTGCCCGTGAAGGGGCAGATATTGCAATTATATATTTGAACGAGCATGCAGATGCAGCGGAAACAAAACAATATGTGGAAAAAGAAGGAAGAGCCTGTATTTTAATTCCCGGCGATGTAACTGATAAAGATTTTTGTAATGCAGCAGTGAAGTTGACGGTTGATACTTTTGGTAAATTAAATGTATTGGTAAACAATGCAGCATTTCAATTGCATGTTTCAAATTTTGAAGATTTAACTGAAGAACATTTTGACACTACTTTAAAAACAAACCTGTATGGATATTTTTTTATGGCCAAAGCTGCTTTATCATTTATGAAAAATGGCAGTGCCATAATCAATACCGGGTCGGTTACAGGTTTGTTAGGCAATAAAGATCTTCTTGATTATTCGCTGACCAAAGGAGGCATTCATGCCTTTACCCGTTCGTTAGGAACACATTTAATTCCCAAAGGCATTCGTGTAAATGCAGTAGCACCCGGCCCGGTATGGACACCATTAAACCCTGCTGATAAAGAAAAAAAACACATTGGTAAATTTGGTGCAGACACTCCCATGAAACGGGCCGCACAGCCTGAAGAAATTGCCCCCGCCTATGTCTTTTTAGCTTCACCGCAATGTTCAAGCTATATAACGGGCGAAATAATTCCGATAATAGGAGGTTATTCGGGGGGATAAAATATCTTCCTATTTTCGCCGGGATGCAAATCAAAAAATTTTGGTTTAAAATATATCACTGGAAAACCTGGCACTACCTTGCTAAGTATATTCCTTTGTTCCCGGCCTGGGTATGGTATTGCTCCAGGTCAGGGTCTCTGTGGTTTTTTACACCTTCTAATCCCACCATAACTTTTGGCGGTTTTGAAGGAGAACGTAAGAAAGAAATGTATGATCAATTACCGCAGGAATTTTATCCAAAAAGTATTTACATTTCGCCGGATATTTCACTTAAAGATTTAGAAAAGGTAGTTGTTGAGAACGGCTATGCTTACCCGTTTGCAGTAAAACCGGATGCAGGCATGATGGGCTTTATGTTTCGTAAAATAGAAAACAAGGAGCAGTTGTTTCAATATCATACTGTGATGCCAGTTGATTATATCGTGCAGCAATTGGTAAAATTTCCCCTGGAAGTGAGCGTGTTTTATTACCGCCTGCCAAATGAAAATCAAGGAACAATTACCGGGTTTTTAAAAAAGGAATTTTTAGAAGTAATAGGTGATGGAAAGTCTGCGCTGCTGGAATTAATCATGAATTATGAAAGAGTGCAATTCAGGATTGACGAAATGAAAGCTAAGCATAGTCATCGCTTAAATGATATAATACCTGCCGGGGAAATTTATATTTTATCATATGCTTTAAATCTAAGCAGGGGAGGTAAACTAGTAAGCCTGGAAAAAGAAAAAGATGAACGGCTTCTGAAAGTTTTTGATGATTTAAGTCATTATACAGGGTTTTATTATGGGCGCTATGATATCAAATGTGCATCAGTGGGAGACCTGAAGGAAGGAAAAAATTTTTCTATTTTGGAATATAATGGATGCGGTGCTGAGCCGCATCATATTTATGGAAACGGCAATAATATTTTCCAGGCATATAAAATTGTGTTAGATCATTGGAAAATGCTTTACAGGATTTCAAGGTATAACTATAATAACGGTGTAAAGTATTGGAGTTATAAAAAAGGTATTCACTTTTTGAAAGAGGCCAAAAAACATTTTAAAATTTTACGAAAACTGGATTCGGAGACACTTGTGTAAGGGCGGCACGGTTTTTTTATAGTACGGGTATGCAGGCTGAACAATTCCCCGTATTAATGGGTGATCAAATAATTATTGAAGAATATTTTTCCCATCTTAGAAACAGGTCGTTCCCATGTGTGGCCGCCCGGGAAGCTGTTTCCCGTGATAAGGTTACTTGTTTTGTTGCAGATCATTTAGCGTGTCCTTATAATGATGATCAGATTTTGCAATTCCTTTATGCTTTTGTGGATGATTATAGAGCCAGCAATAACCTTTATTCAAGTGTCGCTATTATTTTCAAAGGACCGGTCGAAATAAACGAAGATATGTTTGATACTTTTTTATGGAATAGGTTGCAGGCTATTGCAGACCTGGATGCTGACAACTACTTTTTTGATAAAAGGGTTTCACCTGATCCTAATGCTTCCACATTTAGTTTTAGTATAAAAGAAGAAGCTTTCTATATAATTGGTTTACACGCAGGCAGCAGCAGGCCCTCAAGACGTTTCAAGTATCCCGTCCTGGTATTCAATCCTCATGAACAATTTGAAAAGTTAAGGGAAACTCCGGCATATGATAAAATGAAAAATATTGTACGAAAACGTGATATTACATTCTCAGGTTCAGTAAATCCTATGTTAGAAGATTTTGGAAATGCATCAGAAACATTTCAATACAGTGGCCGGAAAAATGATAAGCAATGGCAATGTCCATTAAAAATAAAACATGCAACAACTGACAATAATTCCATCACGTAGTGCTGTTTCATTTATTTTAAAGAAGGGCCAAAAGCTTAAGGTTGTAGATATTGAAGGTGAACAGGTGTCAGACTTTCTTTGTTATAACCAGCACGATACAAAAGAATATCTTTCTTCGGGCCGAACAATAGATTATGCAGAAACAATTTTTTTAACTGCGGGTCATTCCTTTTATTCAAACAGGAGTAATATAATGTTCGACATGCTTGAAGACACTGTTGGCCGCCATGATTTTTTACTCACTCCCTGTAGCGCTGAAACGTTTAAAATAATTTACGGGCATACTTCGCCTCACCGGGGCTGTTTTGGAAACCTTTGTGAAGTCCTGGAAAAATTTAATATTGATCCTGATGACATTCCTACTACTTTCAATATTTTCATGAATGTAACAGTGGATGAAAATGGAAAAGTTACAGTGCTGCCCCCAAAAAGTAAAGCAGGTGATTATGTTATTCTTCAAGCAAGGATGGACCTTATTGTTGGCCTTACAGCTTGTTCAGCAGAAATGAGCAACAATTATTCTTTTAAGCCAATCGGTTACCAGGTTGAAGGATAGAATACTTTAATGGCTATTAAACTGTTTTTTTGGGGGGAAGATCGAAGGCAATTGCATCATGTTCAAAATGTCCTTTATGTGATCCATCACAAAAAGGTTTATTACTGCTAAGGCCGCAACGGCAGATAGAAACCAGCTCCCGGCCAGCAAGGCCATATATATTTCCTTCTTTATCTACTATCTCAAAATCGCCTTCTACTCTTAATGAGCCATTGTTATTCACTGTAATTTTTGTTGCTGCCATTTTTATTGTAAAGGTATTGAGAAATCCATGGCATGCCCCTTGCAAACTATTATATCAAAGAAGATTTATCACATTTTTAAATATATTGTAATGAAGATCATTCCCAATGATGAACTTATCAAGAAGTTAGATATATGTATAGCAGCATGTAATTTTTGTGCAGCTTCCTGCCTTAAAGAAGACGATGTAAAGATGATGGCAGCATGTATTGCAATAGATATAGATTGTGCAGAAGTATGCCGTACAACAGCGATTTTATTAGCAAGGGATTCAAAACACGGAAAGCATTTGTTGCGTGAATGTGTTGAATTGTGTAAAGCCTGTGCTGCAGAATGCATCAAGCATCCCATGGGGCATTGCCAGGCTTGTGCAAAAGCATGCGAGGAGTGTGCGGAAGCTTGTATGGCAGAGGCGTAACAAAAGATATTACTGCCCGTGAAATATAAGCCATGACCCCACTGTAGATCATGGCTTATATTTTATTTTTTGCGTGCCGTTTTTTTCGGTACTGATTTTTTTGCAGGTGCTGTCTTTTTCGCTGCGGCTTTTTTTGCCGGAGCGGCAGATCTTTTTGCTGCGCCTTTTTTAACTGCCTGTTTTTTAGGGGCTGCTTTTTTTGGAGCAACTTTTTTTGCTGGTGCAGATTTCCTGGCTGGGGCTTTCTTAGGAGCCGCTTTTTTTGCTGCTGTTTTTTTGCCTGCTAAATTATTACCAGCCTTCACTAATAGTTTTCCACTGGCCTGTTTAATATTTGCAAATTTTTCTGCGCCTGCTTCTTTTATGTCAGCAATCTTTTCCGCACCCGCTGCTTTAATATCAGCAATTTTTTCTGAAACGGCGTCTTTAATGTCAGACATCTTTTCGCCGGCAGTTTCTTTTATATTACCTGCCACATCTGCTATAGCAGCTTTTACAATGCTTACTGTGCTTTTTGATTTTTTAGCCATAAAATTGTTTATTGTTTAAAAGGAAGATAGAATAACTAAAAGTACTCATTATTTAAATCTTTCCACAAAGTATTAGTAAGATTTTCATGGCTCATTTGCTCTGGTACTTTTTAATTCTGGAAACATGAAACAACACAATGAGACTTTCACGATGTTTTGAAGTTGAATTGATTTTTATCCTGTTTTATTCCCACCACCATACATAGATATCATCGCCTCTATACTTTCTTTTAATACTCCGGAAGCTTCGTCAAAAAAACTGTCTTTATTTTTTTTCGAGGCTTTATTATCTGTTGACTTTTTTAGAGCAGCTGTTACAGTATCCAGGTCATTAAAAAAAGGTGGGATATTTTTTTCATAAAAAGGATTTATAGCTTCTATGTTTAATAAAAGGGCTTCGTATTCATTTATAATGCTCCTGATCTCTGCTACGTTCTCTAATGAATGCCGCCTTGGGATGCGGCTGAATAATTCCGTGAGTTTTGTTGCTATTGTATCCATTTGATGCATTTATCTGCTGCTAACAAAGCTAATGTAAAGGAGTTCAAAAATATGATGTTGACAGGATGGTAAATATTTCGAATAGGTCCTCTGAGAAATCAGGGAAGGACTGAGATTTTTAAAGATAATTTTAACCATTAACAGTAAGCTAACTTTGAATGCCGAACTTTAAGGCTGATGCTAAAAAAAATCCTGCTCATATTATTGCTCGCTTCGGGCTGCAGTAAAAAAGAAACTGCACAAAATCAGCTATTATTTTCCCTGAAGGAAATGAGCGACCTGGCAACAGTGGAATATACGGTTACTAAAATTATTAAAGCCAATGATAACAAAACCTGGTTTAAAATAGGAGATAGAAAAATATTAATGAGTTGCGAAGCGCACATTAAAGCAGGAGTGGATATGAGTAGCATCACAGCAAAGAATTTCAAGATTGATGGAAAGAATATTGAATTGCAATTACCGGCGCCGAAAGTCATTAGCCTTAGCATACCGGCAGAAACAATAAAAGTCGAGTACCAGGATATAAGCTTATTTAGGGACCCTTTTAAAAATGCCGAGCGTGACCAGCTTGCTGTGCAGGCAGAAACACAGATAAGAAACAGCATTGAATCCTTAGGCATTTTGCAACAAGCTAAGATAAACAGCAGCTTGTTTGTTAATAATCTTTTAGCAAGGCTGGGTTATGAAAAAATAACCATTGCGTATGCAAGTGATCAACCTACAAAAAAATTAAATGAAAAAAAACAGGACTAACATGCCCGGCTGCCTGGTTAGGACTGTCCTGGTCTTAGCAGCTGTCCTGGTCATTAAAAAAATGGACTGGCTGCCAAAGAATTTCTTCTCTTCCAAACCCGTTACTATTGATGAAACGCCCATATTAATAAAAGACATACGATCATTGGGGCAGTTAATAACTGCCAGCTTTTATGATGAAGTGGTAGTGGACTCCACCATTAAAAATTATATCGGGCCAATTCCAACTGCCGCCAATCAGCTGGTAATTATTGCGAAGGGTAAAGTATTGGCAGGAATAGATTTACAGACGCTGGCAGACAGTAATGTAACCGTAAATAAAGATACCGTATGGATACACTTACCTGCTGCAAAAATCCTTGATGTAATTATTAACCCCGGCGATTATGAAACCTTTGAAGAGAAAGGAGACTGGAGCCCGGAAGCCGTTACTTCGCTGAAGCTGCATGCAAAAGCCATTATAATGGCCAGGGCCAATAATAAAAACATTCTTGATAAAGCCAATACCAAAGCAAAGTCGTTGATTGAAGAATTTTTGCAGGCAGCGGGGTTTAAGTTAAT
Source organism: Ferruginibacter sp. (assembly GCA_039920245.1). GTDB lineage: Bacteria > Bacteroidota > Bacteroidia > Chitinophagales > Chitinophagaceae > Ferruginibacter. The sequence goes on along the minus strand of JBDSEE010000221.1, from coordinate 3,383 downwards.
TTATGTCACGAAAGGCTAATTAACTGTGTCACAAATTTGTTTCTTCAGGCACAGATACGCAAGAGCACAAAGGCAGGCTACTTACCTACGCTGGTGGGGGACCTTTTAATTTTTACTATGAAAGAAATGTTTTTATTTTAAATTTGTTTTTAAATTTTATTTTATGGAACAACAATTAACGGCAATAAGAGAGCAGCAAAAAGAAACCTGGAATAAATTTTCGCCCGGCTGGAAAAAATGGGATGAGTTTACTATGAATTTCCTGAAGCCAATGGGTGATGCCATTATTGATGCATTGGAAATAAAAGAAGACGATGAAGTATTGGATGTGGCAAGTGGTACCGGTCAGCCGGGACTAACCATAGCCAGCCTGGCTATAAAAGGAAAAGTAACAGCTATTGATGTGGCAGACCAGATGCTTTCTATTGCAAGGGATAAAGCTGCTGGTAAAGGCATTGAAAACTTTGAAACCAAAGTATGTGATGTATGTGAATTGCCATTTGATGAAAACGCTTTTGATAAAATAAGCTGCCGCATGGGATTTATGTTTTTTCCCGACATGCAATTAGCTTCTGATGAAATGTACAGGGTTTTAAAAACCGGGGGTAAAATGGCCACTTCTGTCTGGGCAGAATCCGGGAAAAATGTTTGGATAACTACCATTATGGGTGTTATAAATAAGAATATGCAATTGCCGCCGCCCCCGGCAGGTGCGCCCGGAATGTTTCGCTGCGGTGCCCCTGGTTTTATGAGATCCATTTTGGAAAATTCAGGATTTAAAAATATAGAAGATCAGGAAATTGTAGGTAAAGTAGCCTATGATAATTTTGACCATTTTTGGCAGATGATGAATGAAGTTGCAGCACCGGTAGTGGGTGCCTTAAGTAAGGCAGATGATGCTATGAAGCAAAAAATAAAAGCTGAAGTGCAGGAGCTTTCTGATAAATATAAAACCGGGAAAGGAATTGAGTTAGATTATAGCGCTCTGGTATTAAGCGGAACTAAATAGATCAAAAAAATATCTTTTCATTTATCTTTTTAATATCTATTAGTGGCTATGTAGTTGGCCACTACTTATCCCAAAATTGTTTCGGGAGACAGGGAGCAGGTTGGCTGGTGATGAGCAACGAAGGCAAGAGATTCTGCATTAATTTACATCCTTATTTGTGATCCTATTATGCAAACCTTTTCTGATGGTAAGTTGAAATACCTGGTGGCCTTTACTGAGTTTCTGCCCATAAAATTAAATATGGATTCACGGAATGGGCTCATGCCGGTATGTTTGGCTATTACTATTGAATCTCTTCCCAGGAAATAAGTGGCATTTTCCAGATCAATATCAAGTCCTTTATCTTTTAATAATTGCAGTACCCTGGGGATATCTGTTTTATCAAAATAGCCATAGTAAATTACTACGTGGGTAATATGTTTATCCAGTTTATTAATTTTAGCTTTCTTTAATATTTCTACATGAGGCACAGCAACAGACTGAACAGATAAAATAATTACCTTCTCATGTAAAACCTTGTTGTGCATTAAATTAAAAGCCAATGCGGAGGGAGTTCCTAAAGGATCTCTTGCTAAATAAATAGCCGTTCCGCCAACAATATGCTCAGCATCTTTTTGATAAATAGTTAGAAATTTTTTTATCGGATCTATTATTTTTTCCAGTTGAATTCTCATCAGTCTTTTCCCTTTGTACCAGGTAGTCATTATAAAATAAAATAACGCTGCAACCAGTAGTGGAAACCATCCGCCATTTGGGATCTTGGCAATGTTGGCAGAAAAAAACGAAAGGTCTAATATTAAAAAAAAGGCAGTTAACGATATTGCAACAGGCAGGCTCCATTTCCATAATTTTCTCATGGCCACAAAAGCAAGTAGGGTTGTTATGACCATTGTTGTAGTTACCGCTATTCCATAAGCGCCTGCAAGATTATCAGAAGTTTTAAAAGAAACAACAAGGCTTACAGTTGCTAAAAATAATATCCAGTTCAATTGAGGAATATAGATTTGACCCTTCTCATCTTCTGATGTATGTACAACTTTTAAACGTGGCATAAAACCTAATTGAATGGCCTGGTAAGTAACGCTGAATGCACCTGATAAAACTGCCTGCGATGCAATGACGGTTGCTAAAGCCGCAAGGATTACCAAAGGATATAATGCCCAGGCCGGAGCTAAATGATAAAAAGGGTTTGTAATAAATTGATGATTATCTAAAAGCAAAGCTCCCTGTCCAAAATAATTTAATACAAGGCAGGGTAGCACAACAATAAACCAGCCTAAGCGAATTGGCTTTTTACCAAAATGACCCAGGTCAGCATAGATCGCTTCGCCACCGGTTACAACCAAAAACACAGCACCTAAAATAATTATGCTCCCCAAACCATGCGTACTAAAAAAATGAAAAGCATAATACGGATTTAAAGCTTGCATAACCGATGGATGTTTTGTTATAGCATTTACACCCAGTATGGCAAGTGAGATAAACCATACAAATATTATTGGTCCGAAGATCATACCCACTTTACCCGTGCCTTTTCGCTGGAAGAAAAAAAGTATGAACAAAATAATGATGGTAAATGGAATGATGAATGGCTGAAAAAAAGGAGTGGCAATTTGTAAACCTTCCAAAGCGCTCAATACAGATATAGCGGGAGTGATCATTCCATCTCCATATAGTAATGCCGCACCAAATAAACCCATTGATAAGATCACTAAAAATTTACCGGTCCTTTTTTCCGGTAATACCAATTTCATTAAGGCTAAAATGCCGCCTTCGCCTTTATTGTCTGCTCTTAAAATGATAATTAAATATTTCAGGCTGATGACTAAAATAAGCGACCAGAATATCATGGATAAAATACCATAAATATTTTCATCGGTGATTGCGATGCCATGGGCACCTGCAAAACAAACCCTCATAGCATACAATGGGCTTGTACCAATATCTCCAAACACAATCCCTAGTGCGCCTATAGAAAGCTTAAAAAGATTATGTTTTTTATTTGAATTGTTGTCATGCATGTATGAGGAAACTGTAAGTTCTGCTTTGTTTCTGGTAATAAATAAATGTCCCAAGCATTCACTGGTAAATTTCCTGCGCCATGGTTGGTCACTACTTGTTCCGAACTTGTTTAGGGAAGAACTACCAGCAGCTTTACTGGGAAGCGAATGAGGTCAAGGAATTATTTTTTAATCCCGCAGATCTTTTTTAAATCACCCGGTTTTTGTATAACAGCACATCATATATTCCTCAGTTGGTTCACCCGATTATCAAAACCAGCAGGAGACATTAAAGGATCTTCAAATGGCCTGAACATATCAAGCAATTGCTGTGAATGCGCTTCGGGCTTTTGTGTTTTCATATTGATGTGTAC
>JBDSEE010000220.1:0-11856 GCA_039920245.1 Ferruginibacter sp. | reverse complement strand
GTATCCAGCAATAAAATGGATAAGACCATCACGGTGCACGTGGAAAGAAAAGTAAAGCATCCGCTTTATGGAAAGTTCATTAAAAAGACAAGCAGTTTTCATGCACATGATGAAAAGAATGAGTGCAGCATTGGTGATACAGTGAAGATCATGGAATCTCGTCCTTTAAGCAAAACAAAGCGCTGGAGACTGGTAGAGGTTGTAGAAAAAGTAAAATAATTAAGTGTGCTGGCGGATGGAGTTTTATTCGCCTATTGATAAAAAACATTTTTAATTGATTTCGGCCGCTGATTTTAAAATCCTAAATCAGGCATCCTAAATCAGAAATTATAAAGTAATGATTCAGCAAGAGAGCAGGTTAAATGTAGCCGATAACAGCGGAGCCAAAGAGGTTCTTTGTATCCGTGTACTCGGAAACAGTGGACAGGATTATGCCAGGATTGGCGATAAGATTGTTGTTACTGTTAAGGATGCAATGCCTGCAGGTGGAATTAAAAAAGGTACCGTAAGCAAAGCAGTTATAGTAAGAACAAAAAATAAGTTGCGTCGTAATGATGGTTCTTATATCCGCTTTGACGATAACGCAGTAGTGTTACTGAACAATGCAGATGAACCAAGAGGAACAAGGATCTTTGGGCCGGTGGCTCGTGAATTAAGGGATAAAGGTTATATGAAAATTATTTCATTAGCTCCTGAAGTGTTATAATAAATAAGCAAATTAGAAAATGGCTCAATGTGCAAATGATGGATCACATGGCTTAAAATTTTCAAATTTTCAAATTGAGGAATTTTCAAATTAAAAAAAATGAGTACAAGATTTAAACCCAAGTTCAACATTAAAAAAGGCGATTCGGTAGTAGTAATTACGGGTGAGGATAAGGATATGAAAAAGCCTCGTAAAGTGCTTGAAGTAATTATTGAAAAAAGCCGTGTACTTGTTGAAGGTGTGAACATCGTAACCAAGCACACTAAACCTACAGCTCAGAATACTAAAGGTGGTATTTTGAAAGTAGAAGCTCCAATAGCTATCAGTAATGTAATGTTATGGGATGCAAAAAGTGGTGGGCCAAGTAAAATAAAACGTAACCGTGAAAATGGTAAACTAGTTCGTGTAGCTAAAAAATCAGGGGAGGCAATTAAATAATGAGCACAACAACAAACAACCCAAGGTTAGCAGATAAGTACAAAAAAGATGTTGTACCTGCTTTAATGAAAAAATTCAGTTATAAAACTGTAATGCAGGCTCCAAAGCTTACAAAAATTTGTCTTAATCGTGGCGTAAATGGTGCGGTTACAGATAAAAAGCTGATCGATGTTGCTATTGAAGAATTGGCAACCATCACTGGTCAGAAAGCTGTGGCGACAATGTCTAAAAAAGATATATCAAACTTTAAGTTGCGTAAGAACATGCCAATTGGTGCAAGGGTTACACTGCGTGGAGTAAAGATGTATGAGTTTCTGGACAGGCTTGTATCTGTTTCCCTTCCAAGGGTAAGAGATTTCAAAGGTATCAATGACAAATCATTTGATGGCCGTGGAAACTATACACTTGGCGTTACAGAGCAGATCATTTTCCCCGAAATTGATATCGATAAGGTAAACAAGATCACCGGCCTTGATATCACTTTTGTAACAACTGCAAAGACTAATGAAGAAGCATTTGAATTGCTTAAAGAATTGGGAATGCCTTTTAAAAACGTAAAAAAGTAGCAAGTAGCTAGTAGCAGGAATTGAACTTCTTTCCTGATACTCATATCTTGATTCACAAATAAAAAAATATGGCAAAAAAATCAATTGAAGCCAGGCAAAGGAAGAGGGTTAAAATTGTAGCAAAGTATGCTGAAAAAAGAGCTGCTCTGAAAGCTGCTGGTGATTATGCCGGGCTGGATCTGCTTCCAAAGAATGCATCTCCTGTTCGCTTGAAAAATCGTTGTCAGCTTACCGGTCGTCCAAGAGGATATATGCGTCACTTTGGTGTGAGCCGTATCATGTTCAGGGATATGGCACTTTCTGGTAAAATACCAGGAGTTAAAAAAGCGAGCTGGTAACAAAGAATTTACAGTTGTAAGATGGCAGTATATAAAAACAACTAACATCTATATACTAACATCTAAGTTGTGGATATCGCCCGTCCGAACGGTTTCAGCCGGGCGGGGCATTGTAAAAAAATTTATTTAATCAATTAACAGAAATAAACAATGGTTACTGATCCTATAGCAGATTATCTAACAAGAATTAGGAACGCTCAAATGGCTAACCACCGTATCGTGGAAATTCCTGCAAGCAACCTGAAAAAACGTATCACCGAGATCTTGTATGAAAAAGGATATATCCTAAAATACAAATTTGAAGATGATAGCAAACAGGGCCTGATAAAGATCGCTCTTAAATATGATGCTGCTACAAAACTTCCTGCTATTCAAAGCCTGGAAAGAATTAGCCGCCCGGGTTTGCGTACTTATTCAAAGCCGCAGGATTTTAAGCGTGTGAAGAATGGTTTAGGTGTAGCTATCGTTTCTACATCAAAGGGTGTGATGACAGACAAAGAAGCAAAAGCACAGAATGTAGGAGGTGAAGTGCTTTGTAACATATTCTAATGTATAATTAAACGATTTGGAAATTTGAAAATGATTTCCGGATCGAAACAAAAGATTGAATTAAGCTTTCTATACATAGCTGACCACAATCAAATATTCATTTTCAAATTATCAATTATCACATTTTCAAATTAATACTATGAGTCGTATAGGGAAGAAACCGGTAGATGTTCCAACAGGCGTAACGATCAATTTAGATAAAAATAATATCGTAACGGTAAAAGGACCTAAAGGTGAATTGAAGCAAGCAATTGACAGGGATATAATTGTAGCAATAAAGGACAATACAATAGAATTTGCACGCCCGACTGACCAGATCCGTCACCGTGCTATGCATGGCTTGTATCGTTCACTTATTAGTAACATGGTGAAGGGCGTAACAGAAGGTTACACAAAACAACTGGAGCTGGTAGGTGTGGGTTATAAAGCTGCTAACCAGGGAAATATTCTTGACCTTGCCTTAGGATATTCTCACAACATCATATTTGAGATACCTAAAGAATTAAAACTTTCTACTGCACAGGAAAAAGGTAAGAACCCAATGATCATTTTGGAAAGTATCGACAAGCAATTGCTTGGACAGGTATGTGCCAAGATTCGTGGTTTGCGTAAGCCTGAACCGTACAAAGGAAAGGGTGTTAAGTTTGCTGGTGAGGTGTTGAGAAGAAAAGCAGGTAAGTCAGCAGGTAAATAAAACAATCTGAAAATTTGAAAATGTGCAGATGTGAAAATGCTGCACTAACAATTTTCAAATTTTCAAATTTTCAAATTTTCAAATTATTCTAATGAGTAACAACAAATCAAGTGCAAGGCAAAAAATAAGGTATCGTATCCGTAAGAAAATTAGCGGTACTGCTGCTGCACCACGTCTTACAGTTTTCAGAAGTAATGCAGATATCTATGCTCAATTGATTGACGATGCTACCGGTACCACACTGGCTGCTGCATCTTCAAAGCAAAAAGATATTAACGCACAAAAAGCGCCTAAAACTGAAAAGAGCAAAATGGTAGGAGAAGCTATTGCACGTAAAGCAACAGAGCTTGGTATTACCAAAGTGATTTTCGACAGGAGTGGTTATATCTACCACGGTCGTATAAAGGCTGTAGCGGATGGTGCAAGGGAAGGCGGACTGCAATTTTAATTGCACCCATAAAATTTTATAATTAAGATTTAAATAGAATAAATGTCAAACGTAATTGAAAATAAAATGAAAGCCGGCGACCTGGAACTGAAAGAAAAGGTGGTTGCCATAAACCGTGTTGTAAAAACAACTAAAGGTGGTCGTGCATTCAGTTTTTCTGCACTCGTGGTGGTGGGCAATGAAGCAGGTGTTGTTGGTCACGGACTTGGAAAAGCAAAAGAAGTTCAGGAAGCTATTACAAAAGGTATTGAAGATGCAAAAAAGAATTTAATAAAAGTTCCTGTAATGCATGGTACCATACCCCACCAACAATTCACAAAACTAGGTGCGGCTAAAGTTTTAATTAAGCCAGCAGCACACGGTACGGGTGTAATTGCAGGAGGCAGCATGCGTGCGGTATTGGAAAGCGCAGGTATTACGGACGTACTTGCAAAGAACCTGGGTTCTGCTAATCCGCACAACGTGGTTAAAGCAACCTTTAAGGCCTTGGCTACTTTGCGTGAACCAATTGCAGTTTCTAAAACAAGAAATATTTCTTTAAAGAAAGTCTTTAACGGATAAAAAATGTAGCAAGTTAAAAGAAGCAGGTAGCAAGATATAAACTTTGTATTTCCTGGTCCTTGATACTTAATACCTGATACAAATTAATATGAAAAAGATAAGAGTAACACAAGTAAAAAGTGTGATAGACAGGGCGGAGCGCCAGAAGCGAACGATGATCGCTTTGGGTCTTAAGAAAATGAATGCCTCTGTTGAAGTAGAAGCTACTCCTCAAATATTGGGTATGGTGACTAAAGTATTGCACCTTGTGAAAGTGGAAGAAATTTAATTTGAAAATTGGAAAATGAACCGATCTGAAAACCTGGTTCATCATCTCCAAACCATCAAATTTCCAAATCATCAAATTAATAAGCGAGGGGCGATTCCCCGTTAAGTATAAAATCAATTAAAATGAATTTACATACGCTCAAGCCTGCTAAAGGCGCTACACACAAAGAAAAAAGGATTGGCCGTGGTGAGGCTAGTGGTAAAGGTGGTACATCTACCAAAGGTAATAAAGGTGGTCAAAGCCGTGCAGGTTACAAAAGTAAGAAAGCACATGAAGGTGGACAGATGCCTATCCAGCGCCGTATACCAAAGCGTGGATTTACTAACATAAATCGGGTTGAATATAAAGTTATTAACCTGGGCCAGATTGATCAGTACGCTGAAAGATATGGTATCACAGAATTTACTCCAGAGAACTTATACATCAACGGGCTTATTAGCCAGAACGACAGGATTAAGATCCTCGGTAACGGCGAACTTACTGGTAAATTCAGCTTCAGGGTGAATGCTATTAGTAAGAAAGCAAAAGATGCAATTGAGGCATCAGGTGGTTCTGTGGAAATAGTTAAATAATTATACGATATTTGCCAGCCCACGCTTTTGGGGGGCCTTATCTTTTAAGCGCAAAACATTTAAACTGCATTAATTCTGTGAAGAAGTTTGTAACAACACTTAAGAATATCTGGAGCATAGAAGAACTGCGCAATAAAATAGTTTTTACTTTATTGTTGCTATTCATTTACCGTATTGGTTCTTACATTGTACTCCCAGGTATTGATCCTAATAAACTAGCTAATTTAACCCAGAGTACCAAAGGCGGTATGCTTGGTTTGCTCGATGCCTTTGTTGGTGGTGCTTTTTCCAAAGCATCCATTTTTGCATTGGGTATCATGCCATATATCTCTGCATCTATTTTTATGCAGTTGATGACCATCCTCGTTCCACAAATGGCCAAGGTGCAGAAAGAAGGTGAAAGCGGCAGGAAGAAGATCAACCAATGGACAAGATATCTCACTGTTATTGTTACAGCCTTCCAGGCTGCAGCCTATATTGGTTACCTTAAAAGCCCCGGCAACGCAGAAGCGCTTATCCCGGCTTATGGTAATTTCTTCTGGATATCTACTGTGGTGATCCTTACCGTGGGCACATTATTCGTAATGTGGCTGGGTGAAAAGATCACGGATAAAGGATTAGGTAATGGTACATCTATCATTATCATGATCGGTATCCTTGCTCGTTTTCCACAAGCCGTGGGACAGGAGTGGGCAGCACGTACCACGAGAGGCGCCGGTGGCTTGTTGATCTTACTGGTAGAGATTGTGTTTTTGATTGCAATTATCATGGGTCTTATTATGCTGGTGCAGGGCACCCGCAGGGTACCGGTAAATTATGCCAAGCAGATCGTGGGCAACCGCCAGTTTGGTGGTGCCAGGAATTTCCTCCCGCTAAAAGTAAATGCGGCCGGTGTTATGCCGATCATATTTGCCCAGGCTATATTGTTCCTGCCAACTATCTTTTCCGGCTTCACCGGTGAGGGATGGGCAAGATACTTTACAGATCATACCAGCAAGGTGTACATGCTTGTATATTCCATTTGTGTAATAGGGTTCACATTCTTATATACAGCTCTGATATTTAATCCGAAGCAGATGGCGGATGAATTGAAACGCAATAATGGTTTCATCCCGGGTGTAAAACCTGGTCAACCGACTGCCGATTATATTGGTACTATCATGGACAGGATTACTTTACCGGGAGCTGTATTATTAGCATTCGTGGGCATACTTCCGGGGCTTTTCCAGCTTACTTTCGGAATGGCACAGGGCTTTGCTACTTTCTTCGGGGGCACGTCGTTACTCATCATGGTAGGTGTAATATTAGACACCTTGCAACAAATAGAAACGCAGTTATTGATGCGCCAGTACGATGGCCTCATGAGCAGCGGGCGGGTACAGGGAAGACAAGCTGTTACCTCAGGATTATAAATAGGACTTTATAAAAATATTTTACAACCCTGACGTGCAAATCGTTGGGGTTTGTTTTTGGTAGAAAAAAAAGTTCGGAAATAGAAAAAATGATACAGTATAAAACGAAAGAGGAGATAGAGATCATGCGGCATAGTTGCCTACTCGTGGGAGAAGCTCATGCGGTAGCAGCAAAGATCTTAAAGGCGGGTGTTACAACACAAGCAATTAATGATCTTGTAGAAACTTTTATAAAAGATAATGGAGGCAAACCTTCTTTCAAAAATTATAACGGTTATCCTTTTGCAACTTGCATCTCAGTAAATGATGCAGTGGTACACGGGTTCCCGGGAAATGAACCATTAAAGGAAGGGGATATTATTTCACTTGATATTGGTGTGTACAAAAACGGGTTTCATGGTGACAGTGCATACACGTATGCTATTGGCGAAATAAGTGATGACATCAGGAAATTACTCAGGGTTACAAAAGAGTCCTTGTATAAGGGCATTGAAAAAGCAAGGCAGGGAAACCGTGTTGGTGATATTGCTTATGCCATACAGGAGTACACTGAGAAGCAGCATGGCTATGGAGTGGTAAGAGAGCTCGTTGGTCATGGCCTGGGCAGGCAAATGCATGAAGAGCCGCAGGTGCCTAATTATGGAAAGCGTGGCACAGGCGCAAAGTTAAGAGAGGGTATGGTACTGGCCATTGAACCAATGATCAATTTGGGGGTAAAAGAAGTGTTTCATGATGATGATGAATGGACGGTGCGCACAAAAGACCGTCAGCCATCTGCCCACTATGAGCATGATGTATGCATAACTAAAGGTGCGCCAGATATCCTGAGTTCCTTCGTAGCTATAGAAGCTGCAGAAAAAGCCAATATCAACCTTACTTCTGATTATTATTAAGAATTTCTTCCTCGCCAAAATTTCGAATCAAATCCCGGCAAGAGGAGCGGATTCGGAAGGACTTCTCGTCTGGATAAGTCGGAAAGTATTAACAACAAAAACTTCCACATGGAAATGTGTAATAAAAATTATTTATCACCACCCCCGGCCTGTATCACAAAAGGTTAATAATTACTCATCCTAATAAACTAAACCATCAATCTTCAAAAGAACCTATGATCACCAACATTTCCACCATCACCATGAAACGTTTCCGGCTGGTAGCCGTAATGGAAGGAATCTCCTATCTTATATTACTTTGCATAGCCATGCCACTGAAATATCTTGCAGGCATACCAGAAGCGGTAAAGTACATTGGATGGGTGCATGGAGTTTTGTTCGTACTGTTTTGCACGTACCTCGTAAAAGTATGGATAGCATATAAGTGGAGCTTCTGGAAAACTACCGGGGCCTTCATAGCATCGCTACTACCTTTCGGAACCTTTGTACTGGATAAACAACTGCGCAGGCAATATCCCCCACAGGAAGTGACCATTTCTAACTCAGGCAATTCAACGACATGACAACGTAAGGATTTATGGACCATTCATCATTCATAAATATATCAGTTTCACCCATCCTGAGGTCCACAAGGTTTTGCGTTTCGTTTATTTCCCAGATCGTAAGATTCTTTCCCTGGCTACTTAGTTCACATATCTCGGGAAGCATTGTAGGCAGCATGCCGTTCCAACACAACTGCACTAGTTGTTCCTGTTGGGATAATTTTTTTGAATCATTGCCGGTTTCATTCGCACACCATTCTTTGTTGAACATGCTGCTCGCCGGCCTCAGCAGCATTTCCTGGTTAACGTAAACTTGTTTCATAATTGAGCGATTAGTGCTTAATATATAGACGCATCTGCATATTAAAAGCAATATGAGGTGCTGGTAATTTATTGTTAAGAGGCTGCAGCCGGCTTTCGTTATTTTTGCGGGCATTTAACCTATATATATATCAATGAACTTCTTACCCATTATCTTACTTATTGTTGCGGTACTGGCGATTGTATTTGCTTTGTGGTCCGGGAGGCGCAAAAAGCCAAAGCCTGGAGCTGTATTGCCTGCTGCATACAGGGCTATCCTGGCGGAACAGGTGCCTTTTTATATTGCCCTGGATGCGGGTAAGCAAAAGGAGTTTGAAGAGCGGCTGCAAACCTTCCTCACTGCCGTAAAGATCACGGGCGTAGGCACCGTTGTGGAAGATATAGACAAGGTATTGGTGGCGGCAAGTGCTATTATTCCCATCTTTAATTTTCCAGGATGGGAGTATGTGAACCTGCACGAAGTGTTGCTATACCCCGAGGCTTTTAACCATGATTTTGAGCAGCAGGGTGAGGGGAGGAACGTGCTGGGAATGGTAGGCACTGGCGCATTGAACCATATGATGATATTATCGCAGTTTGAACTGCGGCAGGCGTTTAGCAATACGACAGGGAAATCAAATACGGCTATCCACGAGTTTGTGCACCTGGTAGACAAGACCGATGGCAGTATTGACGGGCTGCCCACGTTCATTCTGGACAAGCAATATATAGTACCGTGGCTACAGCTCATGCAGCGGGAGATGGAGGATATACGGGAAGACCGCTCTGATATAAATCCTTATGGCGCTACCAATGAAGCTGAATTCTTTGCCGTGGTATCAGAATATTTTTTCGAGCGCCCGGAGCTACTTAAAGAAAATCACCCGGAACTTTACGAACTACTGGCCCGGATCTTTAGGGCGAACGCAACTGTCTTGTCCTAAAATAGGTTCAAAAAAACCATTGACTTTATAATTAAAGTAAAGGCTAATATTAATACTACAGAGAGCTAGGGAAGGAAACTTAATGGCGGCGAATAGTTTTACTCGTGTAATAAAGTTGTGCTATTTTCACATTTGTATGCTACTGTTGATATTAAGATTCTTTACGCATTAAATAACGTTTCTAATTTTCCCTTATGATTGCTACCGGCCCAATAGTATTAATAGAAGACGATAATGATGATGCTTTTACAATTCAGGAAGCATTAAAAGATTTAAATATCGGGAATGAATTTATCTATTTTCCCAATACTATGTTAGCAATGAAATATTTAAAAGAAACGGAGCAGCAACCCTTTCTTATTATTTGCGACGTAAATATGCCATTTCAAAATGGATTAGATTTTAAAAGAGATATTGATAATCATCCAGAATTAAAGAAAAAATGTATTCCTTTCATTTTCTATTCAACTTCGGCTAATTCTAATGATGTGTCAAAAGCTTTTTTGCAAATGAGTATTCAAGGTTTTTTTAAAAAGGCTTCAAGCTATGATCAGATATTAAGTGATATAACTGCAATTATCGAATACTGGAAAAAAAGTAAGCACCCAAACTGCTTTTAATTTTTTGAAAATAAGTGTATAAACCTTCTGATAAAAATAAGCTTTGAGCAAATAACGTACAACGCGTTCATTGGCATTACTAAACGAAGCTAAAATAAAAAAATTAAATAGAAATTGCTATTGATTCCCACGCTTTTAATATTGCGGTTATTGTATTGCCGTTATCGCAATCCAATCTTTACTTTACTTTGTAATTATCGGGTTGCATATTTTTGATACAATCTAATTCCAGCTTTGGATTAATGGGATTATTAATAAAACTCAAGCATATTTCATCGAAGCATTCAGGATTACTCAAACCGTCAAATAAATGTGACATTTCCGGAATAATAACTAAAGTGCTGTTTGAAAGATGACTTGCAATTTCCTTTGCTAAGGAAGTTGGTGTAATGGGGTCATATCCGCCTGAAAATATTAAAGTGGGAATATCGGAAATTGTAGGTGCAAAGAAATCATTTGGAATATTGCCATTAACCCATTGTGAACATGCGCCTCTCTGCTGCTCAATTCTGTATGTGCCCATAAATGTGTTGTTGGTAAGAGAATCAATTTCCCCTGATTTGATAAACGGAACATCTTCTGTGCAGGTAACACAGAGATAAAATCCTTCCGCAATAAAATTACTTGTATCAGCCCCGGCAGGGTATAGTGAGATAAATGGTTTGAAATTACCGACAAATGCCTGATGAACTATAAATGGAATCTGGCGCATACCGAGCGGAACATACATCAATGATCTTAATTTAGTTTGAAAGGCATTCCATGAAATAAAAATATTTGAGGAATGTCCTGAACTATCTGTTTGTAAAAAAGTAAATGGATTACTTTTCATTTTAAGCATTAATAAATTGAATTCTTTTTCGAAATCAGGAAATGAATTATTACACAAAGAATCATTCTTGCAATCTTTAAAAAGAAGTTCTAAACTATTTTGCGCAAACTGTGCATGATACAATGGCATACGAGCATAGGTTGGAACCGGCGACCACAAAATGCAACTCTCAATAGAAGAGGGAAACATTTTCATGTAAACCAAAGCAACTCGCGTTCCGTAGGATAATCCATAAATATTTATCTTCCCATACCCTAACCATTTTCTTACATCTTCCAAATCCTTTACGGCATTTGTAGTAGTGTATTGTTTTAAATCTGCCCGCTTTGAAAGTGAATCATAACACTCCTTCACCAATTCAATAGGATACATATCTTCCAACTGCTCTTGAAGTTCGTTCCTAATTTGTAATGAAGTACAATTCAATCCGTTGGAACCTCCTGTTCCACGAATATCAACAAGTACAATATCGTGATACTGTCTGTATGGAATTGAAGTATCGGCAAAAAATGATGCATTATTCGTGGCTGCTATACCCGGACCTCCATCAATATAAAATATTGGAGTTGCGGATGGATCATGGTGCAATGCAGGAATTACAACAATATTCAAATTAATCTGTCTGCCACTTAGGGTTTCTCTATTCTCAAAAACGGGATAACTGCCACAAAGAACAGAACCCTTAACTCCAGCAATTTTACATGCTCGAAGTTTACTCTTGATATTTAATAAATTCTGTTGTCCCGTTTGTCCGTATGCAGAAAAAATATTTGTCAAAAAAAGTATCGTCAAAAATCTATTCATTGCTTGACTGTTGATGTTAGCATTGCTGTTTGTTCGGAGCGTTAAGGTTGCCGATAACTCTTATAAAAGTATCCGCATATTCCCCTAAAAAAAGCCTCTAATCAAATAAACTTTTGGGGCTGTGCGGATACTTTTATGTTGACCGACGTCAGAGACTTATTTAGGTGTAAAGTCTGCCTCCATTATTTGGTAGCAATTTTTATAAGCCCCCTAATAAGAATAAAAAACCTTGCGAAATAAAATTTTTAAAAGAGCTTTTTTTTGCTTGTTTGTTATGTAGTAAAATTATGTTTTTGCATTGTAAAATTCAATTTATTTTAAGGTATGCCCACCCTACCGCAACAAGTGTGGAAAAAGGAGAAACAGCAT
>JBDSEE010000219.1:0-19626 GCA_039920245.1 Ferruginibacter sp. | reverse complement strand
TTGTTGACAGTAATAATGCTTCTATCATACAGGATTGGAATTGTGGTGCAAGAACCTACGCCGGCCACCGTGGAATTGATATTGACCTCTGGCCTTTCACCTGGAGTATGATGGACAATAACTATGTAGCAGTAGTAGCCGCTGCGCCGGGGCGAGTAGTGGGTGTTACGGACAATTTGACTAACGAAGACAATTGTGGCCAAGCGGGGGCAGATTTAAATTGGAATTACATAGCCATACGCCACGCCGATAGCAGCACCAGCTTATATGGACACATCCGCACTAATAGTGCACAGGTAGCACTGGGACAATTAGTTACTACAGGGCAAACTATTGCTTTTGTGGGGAGCAGCGGCAATAGCAGTAATCCCCACTTGCATTTTGAAGTGAACAGAACTGCTGTAACTAACTCCCAAGCTGCAGGACTGATTGATCCCTACTCGGGGTCTTGTAACAACCTCAATGCTAATACCTGGTGGGTAGCTCAAAAACCATATTGGGAGCCCACTGTGGTAAGAGTAATGACCCATGGAGCCCGTCCATCACTTATTGGATTCAATAATACAAGCTTCTGCAGGGCCGGTGAAATTAAAAATGCAAAGGCGGAATTTATTCCAAATGATTCTATATTCTTTGGCGTAGCCATGCGGGACTATCTTCAAAATCAATCTTATACCTTATCGGTATATGACCCCAACGGAGTGCTTTTTTATTCGGGAGCCCATACTAACAGTGGATCTAATCTTCCCAAACAATACTACATTTTTACTGCAAAATTGGCTTCCAATGCAGTGTCTGGAACCTGGCAGGCCATAGTAAATTTTAATGGAGCCAATTTCACACACTTTTTTTCTGTCAATTGTCCATCTACGCAAAATGTAACAGGTACAATAACAGGTGTAAAAGGATATAAAGCTTCTGGTACAATTACAACCACGGCGGCTAACAATAGTGGCAACCGGCTGTTTTTGCAGGCTGGCTCAAAGATCACCTTATCACCAGGTTTTGCTTCACGTGGTGGGTCAATTCTTAAAGCAAGAATAAGAGATTGTAATTACAGTGAATAAGAAAAAAAATTTGGTTGAAATATCTACAAAAGCCGGGTACAGTTAGTACCAATAAATTTAGCTTTGTTAATTTTTATTACCACCAGGCAAACTAATTATGTGTTATTAAAACAATTAGATAAACGCATAACTTTAAGAATGCGCTATGCTCTTTTACTTATACATATTGTTCTGACAGGTTCAGCATTTGCTCAAGCAAACATTTTTCCCGATACTTCGTATACAACTAAAGACGGACTCAGCAACAACATCGTTACATGTATAAGAAAAGATAGCCGCGGCTTTCTATGGATTGCTACAAAAGAAGGACTGAACAGGTTTGATGGTTCCCGTTTCAAAAAATATTTTGCTGAAAAAAATAATGCAGGTAGCCTTACTCATAATAACGTGAGGGACATATTAGAATATCAACAGGGCGAGTTGTTGATAGCCACTGTTAATGGCCTCTCAGTCTTAAACACGCTTACGGGAAAATTTGAAAACGAGAAAATAACTTTTACGGGCCTACAACCTGCCCTAGGCAATACCATTCACAGTTTATACAAGGATAAAGGAGGCAACATATGGGTGAACCACGATGGAGAACTGGAAATATTGGATAGCAACCTTCATTACCAGTACAGGTTCACTGATCTTAACTGGGCCAGGCATTGCAAGGGAACACTTATCAATTGTGAAGACTGGCAAACAGATAAACAAAACAGGATTTGGTTCCTGTCTGATACTACTGGGATAAATATTATAGACCTGCAACAAAAAAAAGTATTTAACGCTAAGAACAATCCAGAACAACTCCCCTACCTGCAGCATGATTATATCCGAAGTTTCCTTGTGGATGAGCAAAACAATTCGGTGTGGTATACGCCATGGGGGCGTGGTTTAGTTAAGTATGACATGAAAACCAAGAGACAAAAAGAAATTCTTTTCGGGATACCTGTATATAATGAAACAAGAACAATTAATTCATTAGTAAAAACAGGGGAAGGAAATTTATTATGTTTTATTGGAGGAAAATGTTTTGAAGTAAATGGTGTAACTGGAAGTTTTAAAGAAGTAATTATGTCGAATGATGGCAAAGGGTCTGCATCTTTTGGATCAACTGTAATTTCAAAAATGAATGATCATCAATTTTGGGTAGGTGGTACCGGAATATGGTTCATTGAAAATAAAAAAGAGATTTATAAAGAGATACAGTTATCTACCGACGACAATCGCAATTACGGCGAATGCACTGGTATTTTTATTTCCAGGTCCGGCAGTCTTTATTGCACCTATACTAATAATATTATAGTAAAGGTGGAAAAAAACAGGGATTCCTTCAAGTCTTATAAATTACAAAACAAGCCTGATAATAAATTTACTGCTGTGGGTGAAGACTTAAACAATCACATTTGGGCAGGCACAGCAAAAGGGGTTTATTTATTTGATGAAAAAAATAAATCTTTTAGTCAACCATCTTCCCTTCCTTACGAGCTTCGCAACTATACGATCAATATCATAAGCAACGACCCTGAAGGTAATCTTTGGATTGGCAGCCGGGATCCCTGTGTATTATATCACTACATAGCCTCAGAAAATAAATTTGAAAAAGTAGACGATAATACCATCAGCAATTTTGCTGTATTGGGTATCAATGCCCGGATATCGTATATAGTTCCGGATGAATCGGGTAACATTTGGATGACATCAAGATTAGGAGGAGGCATCCTTCGGTTTGACAAACAAAATAATACATGGCAAACCTATCCGCCTGCGGGTAAGAACACTGAATTTCTACAAAAAAAAGGCCTGATTGGCTTATATGCTGACGACAAAGGCCATTTATGGTTTAGCAACTTTTATGGAGACGGTCTGATATGTTATGATTACAAACATGATCAGATCGAAAAATTTACCCGCAATGATGGTTTACCAAGCGACTATATACAAAATATCTCCGGAGACAAAGCCGGTAGGATGTGGCTCACCACTGAATATGGGATTGCATGTTTCAACCCTAAAAGTAAGCATGTAGAATCGGCGATTTCTACTATTAGCAATTTTACGGATGAAGAACAAAGTATTTTAGATAATGAGCAACATTCTATGGTGATTACCCTGCCTGGCCGCCTATTGTTTGTTCCCACCGATACGAACAAATTAATTCAATCACTCCCAGTACCGGTGATAGATCATATTACCGTGAATAACCAACCATTTTATTTTGATACCCACCAACATCCGCCTGTTTTCAATCATGACCAAAAAAATATTAGCATTGATTTTACTGCTGCCGACTTCCAGAATAAAAAACTACGTTTTGCTTATAAATTATCGGGGGTGGATAAAGGCTGGAAATATGCTGATATGGCCAGGACTGCTCAATATTCTTTCCTTGCACCGGGCAAGTATAGTTTCGAAATGAAATCCGGAAATGAAAAAGATATGTGGAGCCAGCCTTACGAGCTTTTATCTTTTACAATTCGCCCTCCCTGGTGGCAAACCTGGTGGTTCCGTATCCTGGCTGTATGCGTTGCTGCATTCATGGTTTACATCCTGTTGAAACGAAGGATTCAACAAATAAAAAAAGAAGCTGATCTTAAACATAAGATAGCCGAAACTGAAATGATGGCTATGCGTGCACAGATGAATCCTCATTTTATTTTTAATTGTATTAATAATATTGATGCACTGATCCATAGCAATGAAAAATATAAAGCCACTGTTTACCTTAATAAATTTGCAAAACTGATCAGGAACATCCTTGACAGCAGTAAACAAAATACGGTCACACTGGGAAAAGACCTGGACACATTGCAACTCTATATCGACCTGGAGCAATTCCGGAATGAGAATAAATTTACTGCCGAGATAAAGAAAGAAGGTCTATTGGAAGACGATTACAAGATCCCCCCGCTGATTGTACAGCCATATGTGGAGAATGCTATACTTCATGGTTTGCGGAACCGTGTGGATGATAAAGGAAAACTTTCTGTTTATGTTGGCATACTCAATGGGTATATCCAGTACATCATCGAAGATAACGGTGTAGGCAGACATGCAACGATGAACGGATCAGCAAACGAAAAGAAATCGTACGGCATACAAATGAGCAATGACCGGATCAAACTATTTAACAAAGAAGAAATAGCTTCAGTCATCATAACAGATCTTAAACAAAACGATGCTGCTGCTGGCACCCGGGTGGAAGTACTTTTAAAATGTAAATAAATTATGCTGAGCGCCATAATTATAGACGATGAGCTAAAAGGACGGGCAGTGCTGAATCAAAAATTAAAAGAATATTGCCCACTGGTAACTGTGACCGGCGAAGCTGCGCATGGGGAAGAAGGACTGAAAATTATTGAGACCCTAAAGCCCGACATCATATTTCTTGATATTGAAATGCCACGGATGAATGGATTCGAGATGCTGAGTACTATAAGGGAAAAGAATTTCCATGTCATCTTTACCACGGCTTACGATCAATACGCTATTAAAGCCATCAAATATGCCGCCTTTGATTATTTACTTAAACCGATTGATATTGACGAATTGCGATCGGCCGTTGAAAGAATTGCCAGTAATGAAAACATAAACACCCGGAAGCAGATTGAATTGTTACAACAGAATATGCAGCATCCCAGGAAACAATTGAACAAGCTAGCGATACCCACACTGGAAGGTTTGTTCTTTTATGACATCAATGATATTGTACAACTTGAAGCTAACAGGAACTATACATATATCTTTTTGATCAATAATGCAAAGATCCTGGCTTCTAAAACCCTAAAGGATTTTGAGGATTTGTTACCCACCGATATTTTTTTCCGCACCCACCACTCCCACCTTATCAACTTGAATTATATAAAACGATATATCAAAGGGGATGGGGGCCAAATTGAATTGCAGAATGGAAATTTTGTAGATGTGGCCCGAAGAAAAAAAGAAGAGTTCATGAAAATGATCGGATATTAATTGCAGCTTAAATCCTAAAGCGTTACGAAAACAAATATTATCTAAAACCCTGTGGCGGCAAGATGCGGCGGCGGCTTAAATGTCACAAGAAAACAAATACAATCCTGAGCACTTGCTGCAGTAAAATAATCCCCTGATCCGTTGTAATCTTTTTATCTTCTAACTATGTTTTATCCTATGGTCCTTGTTTCTATGTGGAAAAAAATATACTAAACCACATAGATACATAGACACATAAAATTCCAAAAGATAATGCACTAGCAATATGCAAGGGAAAATTAACTCTTCTTCCTCACCATTGTCAATATAGTTCCCACACCTACCGCTTCATCCATTTCATCAAAAATTTCTACATACCATTTCACAATGCCTTTGGGAATATCCTGTCCTTTTACAAAAGGAACATCAGGATTATTTTCCCTAAGCTCCTGGCCTATTTTTTCTTTGCAGCTAAAACGTATGTAAATGGAATTGCCTGCATAAACCGGTTTGGTAAAACGCAATTCATCAATGCCATAGTTTAGTAATACAGGATTCACATCATAACTATCTACAAACAATCCTGCTGCTGCACTCATTATAAAATATCCATGCGCAACCTGCTGCTCAAACATCGTATCAGTGAAATCTGTTTTAATAAGATGCGCATAAAAATTATCCCCGCTTAGTTTTGCAAATGCATCAATATCTTCTGTTGTAATCAATCTTTTTTCTGTAACTATCTGGTCACCTATTTCCAGTTCTTCAAAGTATTTTTTAAATGGATGTACATCGGTAATTTTTCCTTTGCTATGCGGCTGAAACACATTGCTGATCGCAGTAATCATAGATGGCGAACCTTGTATGGCAGTGCGTTGCAGGTAATGTTTTATTCCCCGCAGACCACCCATTTCTTCTCCACCACCTGCCCTTCCCGGGCCACCATGTACAAGCATAGGAAGGGGTGAGCCATGCCCTGTATTTTCTTTTGCGCATTCCGCATTAAGCACTAGTATTCTTCCATGGTGTGTAGCAGCACCCAACACATATTGCCTTGCAATTTTTTCATCAGCAGTAACAATAGAACTGCATAAACTCCCTTTACCCTTTTTACTTAATGCAATCGCATCATCAATATTTTTATAAGGCATGATGGTACTCACTGGTCCGAATGCTTCAATATTGTGCGGCTCTTCAAAATTGAATGGGGATGAATTCAGCAATAGCAGGGGCGACATGAATGCCCCTTTAACTGCATCTGCATCCAGCACTTCTACACTATCGAGGCTGCCATAAATAATTTGTGATGATGCAAGAAGTTTTTGAACCTGGCCACCCACTTCTGCTTGCTGATGTTTTCCGGCAAGGGCACCCATGCGAACTTTATCATTCAGCGGATTTCCAATAACAGTTTTGGCCAGCTCTATTGAAATTGCTTTTTGTACATCTTCTAATTTATTTTCAGGAACAAATATGCGGCGAATGGCTGTGCACTTCTGTCCTGCTTTTACGGTCATCTCTCTTTTTATTTCTTTGATGAGCAGATCCCACTCGGGCATGCCGGGCTGCACATCTTCTCCCATCACAATACAGTTTAAAGAATCCGCTTCCATGGTGAATGGCACAGCGTTTTCAAGGATAGCCGGATGTTGCTTCAGCAATAAACCCGTGGATGCAGAACCTGTAAAAGTAACCACGTCCTGGCTTTGCACAAAGTTGAGCAAGTTGCCGGCGCTGCCGCAAATTAATTGCAATGAACCTTCGGGCAATATTTTAGAGGCAATGATTTCTCTCACTACAGCTTCAGTGAGAAAACAAGTAACCGTTGCAGGTTTTACAATTGCCGGCATTCCTGCAAGTAAGTTCACAGCAATTTTTTCCAGCATTCCCCATACAGGAAAATTGTAAGCATTTATGTGAATGGCCACACCCTCTTTGGGCACAAGAATATGGTGGCCCATAAAACTATTTTGTTTGCCAAGCATTACAGGATCACCATCAAGGGTAAATGATTCATCAGGCAATTTTCTTCTCAGCGAAGCATTTGAAAAAAGATTGCCAATACCACCTTCTATATCAATCCAGCTATCCACTCTTGTAGCGCCCGTTAAATAGCTTATTGAATAAAAATTTTCTTTCTTGCTCATGAGGTGTAATGCTAAAGCCCGCAACATTCTACCTCTTTCCTGGAAAGTCATTTTACGAAGGGCAATATTTCCTTTTTCCCTAGCAAATTTTAATGCTGCTTCAAAATCAATTCCTTGGGATGAAGCAATCGTAATGGCTTCACCATTAAATGCATTGTGTAATTGCTGGCCCTCACCCTCACCCTTTATCCATTTTCCGGAAATATAGTTTTCTAAATGTAGCATATATGTTGTAGTAAATTACAAAGCAAAGCTAAATATGCAAATGGGTAAGTGAATAAAGTCGGGAGATTATTTTATGGAAATTTCAAAATAATTTTACCTGCATACTGTTGTATTAAATTTTAGCAAATTAATTATAGATATTAATTTTTTAATTATGGATGAGAAGACTGTTGAGTCTACTATTTTAATAGTGATGAAGGATTGTAGATTAAGAAGTGAAATTGACTTGATGTTGCAAAATGACCATAAGCTGTTAATTGCAGCTGATGAAACGGAAGCAGCTGAAAAAATAAAATATAATTTACCTGACCTGGTTATTTTCAGTAATATAACTTTCAATGATGAAAATGTAAATCGTTTACTTGCAAATGCTCCTTGTATAATCATCAATAATCCGGGCAGCGGTAGTAACCAAGCTAATAGTATGCTACGGGAATACCTTGCAGAGCCTTTTTCTACCAATGAATTGCTATTGCTTGTTCGCTTACAGATCAAAATAGGTAGCATAAATAAACAATCTACCCAGGAACGAATTATCCACGAGACCACGTCCCAGAAAATTTTTTTAGATTCCCTGCAAATTCAATCCCTCGTTTTGCAACACATGGAAGATGGCGTGTCTGTATCTGATGAAAATGGGTTCATTCTTATGACCAATCCGGCAGAAGATCAAATGTTCGGCTACGAACCTGGAGAGCTTATTGGTAAAAATGTGTCTGTACAAAATGCATATGCCCCTGAAGAGAATGAAAATATCGTGGGCCAGGTTATAGCAGAATTAAAATCAAAAGGAAGCTGGAGTGGAGAATGGCACAATAGAAAAAAAGATGGAATCGAATTTTACACTCATTCATATATAACAGCTGTAGTTGTGGAGGGTAAAACTTTGTTTGTATGTGTGCAAAGAGATATAACCAAAAAAAAGGAAGTAAATCAAAAACTTAAGGAGAGCACCGATCGTTTACAAGGAGCGGTGCAAGCAGTTCAGGGAGTTGTGTGGACTAATAATGAAAGAGGAGAGATGGAAGGAGAACAACCTGGATGGACCCAGCTAACCGGCCAATCGTATGAAGAATACAAAGGATTTGGATGGGCGGATTGTGTTCATCCTGACGATGCGGCCAATACTGTGAAAGCCTGGAACGAAGCTGTGAGTGAAAAGAAGACTTTCATTTTTGAGCATCGCCTTCGATTGAAAAATGGCCATTGGGAATGGTATTCGGTTAGGGCTATTCCTTTGTTTAATTCGGAGGGGAGTATCAGGGAATGGGTAGGCGTTCACACAAACATAACACAGCGCCGGCAAGCAGAAGCTTCATTAAAAGAAAGTGAAAAACGTTTTCGCTCCCTTGCAGATGATGTACCCATGTTTGTTTTTATAATTGAACCTAATTCAGATGCTACCATAAGTTACTGGAACAAGACATGGCTTCACTATACGGGCCAAACTGCAGCACAAGCAATTGGACGTGCATGGGATGGTATAATTCACCCTGATGATTTGCAAAACGTAATGGATATTTATGTACCAGCCTTTCAGAAAAAAGAACCATATTTTTTACCTGCTGTAAGGGTCTTACGCAATGATGGTGAATATCGCTGGCATCTCTTTAAAGGTAATCCACGTTATATGCAAAGGGGAGAATTTGTGGGATACGTAGGTATTGGATTTGATATACATGACCAAAAACTTGCGGAAGAAAAATTAGCTTACCGCACCGCCTTACTGGAAGCTCACAACCAGGCAAGTGTAGATGGATTATTGCTGGTGGATGCCAGGGGAAAAATACTTTCTTTCAATCACAGGTTTGTAGAAATCTGGAATATGCCCCAGGATATTGTAAAAGCGAAAGACGATGAAATGGCACTCTCTTTTGCTATGGCCCAGTTAATAAATCCCCAGCAGTTTATTGATAAAGTAAAATATCTCTATGAACATCCTAAGGAAACAAGTATAGATGAATTGGAATTTAAAAACGGTAAAATAATACATCGCCATGGATACCCGGTTGTGGGAGATAATGGAGCGTATTATGCATGGTCATGGACCTTTAGGGACATTACTGAACAAAGGCAATTTGAAAAAACATTGCAGGAGAGTGAAGAGCGTTTCAGGTTGCTGGCAGATGAAATGCCACAGTTTGTATGGATTGGTGACAATGAAGGAGCTTTAAATTATTTTAATAAAGCTGTCTATGAGTATTCCGGTCTTACAGAAAAAGAAATTCATGAAGGAGGATGGTTACAAATTGTTCACCCTGATGACAGGGAAAAAAATATTTCACTCTGGCAGCAAGCAATAGGTTCAGGAAATTTATTTCATTATGAACATAGGTTTAAAAATAGCACAGGAGACTACCGCTGGCAGTTAAGTCGTGCTGTGCCTCAAAGGGATGTTAATGGAAATATCGAGCGATGGCTGGGTACCAGTACCGATATTCATGACCAGAAATTGTTTACTGAAAAACTGGAAAAGCTTGTTCAGGAGAGAACGAGCGAGCTTAATGAACTTAATAAAAAACTTTTAAATTCAAATGAAGACTTACAGCAATTTGCTCATGTGGCCTCACATGATCTGAAAGAACCCTTGCGGAAAATTAAAACTTTTGCCTTGCGCATGAAGGAAGATAATATGGGAAAGTTATCTGAAAAAAGCGATGCGGATTTTAAGAAAATACTTAGAGCCACTGACAGGATGTTTTCTATGATAGATGGTGTGCTCACCTATTCTACTACTAACGCCGCAGATGAAGCATTACAATCTGTAGATTTAAATCAGCTAATGGATGCAATGGTAATAGACCTGGAATTGCTTATTACAGAAAAACAGGCAACTATTGAATACACAAATTTACCAGTACTAGAAGGGGCTTCTATATTGCTTTACCAGATGTTGTATAACCTGGTAACCAACTCCTTGAAATTTGTGAAGCCCGACACGCCACCAGTTATTAAAATCACTTCAGCCGGCATAGAAATAGATAAAATAAAGTATGCCCATATTGAAATAAGGGATAATGGTATTGGCTTTGATAAAGCTGATGAAGAAATTATATTCAATACATTTTCACGACTAAATTCTAAAGACAAATTTGAAGGAACAGGTCTTGGATTATCACTATGCAAAAAAATTGCAGAGCGCCATGGTGGTTCTATTAGTGCTAAAGCTATAAAAGATTCCGGTGCAGTTTTTATCATTACCTTGCCCTTCATACAACAAAAATCTTACATCTAACCCAAGCTGCAAATGAAAAAAATTTTACTCATAGATGATGATCTTGATGACGCCGAACTTTTTAAGGAAGCCTTGGCCGAAGCAGACAGTACAGCTTTTCTTGATTACCAGGATGATGGAAAAAAAGCGTTGAGGGATCTTTCAGAAAACGAGACAGCATTACCTCATATAATTTTTTTGGATATTAATATGCCCTCTATAAGTGGCTGGGATTGCCTGAAAGCTTTAAAAGCAGATAATGTTTTAAAAAAAATACCTGTTATTATGTATTCTACTTCTTCCCACAAAAGAGAAATGGGAATAGCAGCGGACCTGGGAGCTGCTGATTTTATTATTAAGCCGCATGACTACAACGAGTTAAAAGAAAAGTTACAAGAGGTTATCAGCAGGTTTTAAAATGGCAAGGCTTTTTAAATAATTTTTTATGAAAGAAGTAATAATAGCCTTACTGTTTTTTGCTGTAGCCTGCACCCATACGAAAAAAATTGACAGTAATTGCAAATCGGAATCAATAGCGGATTGCATGTGTACACTGCAGTATGATCCTGTATGCGGTTGCGATGGAAAAACTTATGGAAATGCATGCATGGCAAGATGTGCAGGTGTAAAAACCTGGACGACAGGTGAATGCAAACCTTAGCCTTCCTTCAGTAAGCCAAATTGCCTGAAATGATGACGAACGTGTTTGTAATGTAAGAGGATCCAGTCGTCTGAATTTAAATTTCCAAAGACAGGATGCATGGTGGTGATACCTGGCTGTTCTTCAAAATATTTAAAGAAGCGCTCAACACTTTCTTTTAATGCCTGACTTGCTGCTTCAAGATTATTAAAGCGCAGTGGCAAAGGCTCCTCTCCTAATACAGATGCCGGCGCTTTTGTATTTTCCCTGAATTCTTTATCGCTCAATAAAAATTCCCTGTATTTTGGGAGTTGTTCTTCCGGTGTTACCAGGTCAAAAGATAAGTCACCGGTGGATACCATAAAAAAATCCCTGACATGCTCCAGCATTTGCTGTGCATTCAACTTGCCCCATTTTTTATTATGTTCTTCGGAAAAGTCTTTAAGAAGATCAAACATTCCTTCCCGCAGAAATGCTGCTTTTTCTGTAATCATAGCCAAAGAAATTTAAGCGGAAATGCGTTTATCTATTTCTTCACATAGTGCATTGAATATTTCTTCAATACTTCCCTCGCCTTTTACCATTACGACTTTATCAAATCGTTTATAATATTCGGCAACAGGAGCTGTCTCTTTATGGTAAATTACTAACCTTGCCCTAATCACCTGTTCATTGTTATCATCACTTCTTCCACTGGTTTCACCTCGTATTACCAGCCTTTTTACCAGTTCTTCTTCACTCACATCCAAAGCTAGCATAACAGAAATGCAGGATTTTTTCAATGCTAATAATTTATCTAATGCCTCAGCCTGTGCAGATGTGCGTGGGAAGCCATCAAAAAGGAAACCGCAGGCTTCTGGATTTTCATCCAGTGCAGAACTTATCATTCCTATAACCACTTCATCGGGCACCAACTGACCTTTGTCCATAAAGTTTTTTGCTTCCTGACCCAGGGCTGTCTTACGATTTATTTCGCCACGAAGCAGGTCTCCGGTACTCAGGTGCTTTAAGCCATACCTGGTAATGAGTTTTTCGCTTTGCGTACCTTTTCCACTGCCCGGTGGGCCAAAGAGTATTAAATTGAACATAATAAATTACAAAGTACCTTATTGAAAATAGAACCGCTTGTAATGAAGCAGGATGTTTCAAAGATAATATAAATTATGAGCCATAAAAGTCTCGGAGTATTTTCAAAGAAGTCTTAGCCCGCTTTTTGTCATCAAAAGGGTAAACAGTACTTTTGCCAGAATTGAAATTCAACCAGGAATATGAGTAATGTGAAACTAAGCCAACTGGCCGAAACGCTTATCGCATCTGAAATAGTAAGGCTTGGTGCATCTATTAAAGAGAAGATCCGGAATGGGGAAGAAATTTTTAATTACACTATCGGGGATTTTGACTCTTCAATATTCCCAATCCCTGCCGGGTTAGAATCTGAAATTATAAATGCTTATAAGGAAGGTTATACAAACTATCCGGCAGCGGAAGGTGAACTTGCGTTAAGAAATGCTGTTTCCTCATTCATTAAACAATTTGAAAATATAGATTATAACAGCAGTGAAATTTTAATTGCGGCAGGTGGAAGACCTTTGATATATGCGGCTTTCAGGACTATAGTTGATAAAGGCGATAAGGTAATATACCCCGTGCCTAGCTGGAATAATAATCATTATGTTCATTTTACAGAAGGTGAACACGTCATAATTGAAGCCGTACGTGAACATAATTTTATGCCTACTGCATCACAGATCGCTCCGCATATAAAAGGCGCAACCCTGTTGGCGCTTTGCTCGCCATTAAATCCTACCGGCACTACTTTGAGCAAAGAAGAACTGGAAGCAATCTGTGATCTTGTGTTGGAAGAAAATGCAACGAGGGCAGAAGGGGTTAAAAAATTATACTTGTTGTATGATCAAATATACTGGACGCTTTGCTTTGGGAATACGGTCCATTACAATCCTGTTAGTGTGAGGCCTGCCATGAAAGATTATACCATTTTTATTGATGGTATAAGCAAGGCATTCGCAGCTACAGGTGTAAGGGTAGGATGGGCGCTTGGTCCAGAAGAAGTGATTACAAAAATGCGTTCAGTTAGTAGTCACGTAGGGTCCTGGGCACCGATGGCCGAACAAATAGCTGTAAGCAGGTATTTATTGAAAACGGATGAAATAACTGATTATTTCAAATCTTTCAAAGAGGAGATATTAACGAGGCTTGAGGATATTTATAAAGGAATTATGGGATTAAAGGAGCAGGGATACAGGGTGGATTCTATTGCCCCGCAGGCTGCAATTTATTTGACGGTGCAAATAAACCTGGTAGGTATGAAAATGGCTGATGGCACTGTACTTCAGAACCAGGAAGCCGTGACTGAATTTATTTTAAACAAGGCAAAATTAGCCATCGTTCCATTCAAGGCGTTTGGAGCGGGAAAAGGAAATAGCTGGTATCGGTTAAGCGTAGGCTGTTGCAAAAAAGAAGATATTGAAAGAATACTTTCAAACCTGAAAAATGCTATGGATAAACTTAGTTGAGATTGTTGAGAAAAATAAAAGGAGGATTTTTTCTTTTCCTGATCCAGTTTTTCAGAGCCGCCTGGTTGCGGATTATTTTATAACGATTCAGGTCAATCAGTTCATGGGCAAGAATAATATTGTCAATTCTTTCTACACCAAATAATAAATTATGCAGCAATGAAACCTGCTGCTCAATTGCCTGAGGCGACATCATTTCCTGGTTGAACATTACCAATAAATCACGATTGGCCTTGTGCATTGCACTAATAATTATTTTTACTTGTACCCTACCATGCCCTGCTTATTTGGACATCCGCATTGGCTTTTTTTCGCCGACGAACAACCTGTAGCAAGAAGACAAAAAGTAAGCGCAAGCAGCGATGATATTTTTATTATTTTCTGCATAGAATCTGGTTACAAATTAAACTATTTTCACAAACAAATATTGTCATCCGGGAATGAATGTGGAAAATATTAACATATACGCTGGAAAAACAATCCTGGTTGCACCGCTGGATTGGGGGCTTGGGCATGTTACCCGCTGTGTTCCAATCATTAAAGCATTACTAAAAGTACAAGCGCATGTTATTATCGCTGCTGAAAATAAAGCCGCTTTTTTATTTGAACAGGAGTTTCCGGAACTTGCCATAATTCCATTACGGGGTTATCGCATCCGTTATAGTAAAAGTAAGTTTTTTTTTTCGGGAATGATATTGTGGCAATGCCCAAAAATTATCAGCACTATCAGGTATGAAAATAAGTGGTTGAAAAAAACAATTGCCGAACATAAAATTGATATTGTTATTTCCGATAACCGCTTTGGATTGTACAATAAAAAACTGCCTTGTGTTTTTATTACCCACCAGTTACAAATTCAAACGGGTAACAAGTTTTTCAATTTGCTGGTAAAAAAAATAAATTATGCATTCATAGAAAAGTTTTCTGAATGCTGGATACCAGATGAAAGACAAGACGGCGGTGCGGCAGGACTATTATCTCATCCTGCAATATTGCCAGGGATACCTACGAAATATATTGGTTTGCTCTCAAGATTTAAAGCTGGTGCATGTGATAAAAAGCAAGACCTGCTTATACTGCTTTCTGGTCCTGAGCCACAGCGAACTATTTTGGAAAAGATCATGCTACAACAGTTGAAAAGTAGTAGTTTAAGCGCATTGGTGGTGAGGGGGCTTCCGGGAGAATCTATGGAGAAAAAAATAGATGATCCGAAAATACAAATGGTATCGCACCTGCCAGCCAGGAATTTAAATAATGCTATACTGGCTTCTGAAATTGTGATCGCAAGGGCTGGTTATTCTACCATAATGGATCTCCTTGTACTGGGAAAGAAAGCAATACTTATCCCTACTCCCGGCCAAAAGGAACAGGAATATCTTGCTGCTTACCTAAAGAAAAAAAAATGGTTTTATTCCTGTACACAAAGTGAATTTGAACTTAATGAAGTTGTTGATAATGCTTTTACGGCTCCCGTAAAATTCAGCAGGAAAATTTTGCCCGAAGGCCTGAATATTACATCAAACCGGTAAGGGAGCCATTATAACTTCACCGGTGGAAATACGATGCTTGCTTCCGATTATTATTTGACTCCCTTCAGCGAGGAAAAAGTAATTGAGGCCCGGCACAACCTGCATCAATGAAATCATTTGTTTGTAATCAATATCTTTTTCGCAAAAGATCACCGTATTTATTTTATTTGCCCGTATTATTTTTTTATAATCCCCCACTGATCCAATTGATGTTCCCCGGGTTTCTGATACAGGTTTTATTCTTCCGCACACTACCATGGGGGACTTAGAAAATTTTGAAAGCTGCAGAGCCTTGTCAAATTCATGTTGGCTGGCAACAAAAGCCACAATAAGCGGTTCCAATAATTTATTATGTTTTGAAAATTGCTTCTTACGTTTGGCAACAAATGCTGCAACTGTAATACCCGGCTTCATAAAAAGAGAAAGTGCTTTTTGCTGTTTATAATGTTTGTGAATAAACAACCGCATGGCGTTATAAAAATCACGATTGTAGCTTTCTTTATTTTGCTGTGTGCTCTCTCCTTTAAAATGAATGATGCTGGTCCCGGCAAAATAATGATTTTCAAATCCTGCTTGTTGAATGCGGTAACTGAGGTCAATATCTTCGCCATACATAAAAAAATCTTCGTCGAAGCCGCCGGTCTTATCCAGGATTTTTTTTCTTACCATTATAAATGCACCGGCAAGTACATCAACTTTACCGCTTTGGTTTTCGGCTAATTGTGGAGCATAATAAAGGGCAAATATTTTCGACCCAGGGAATGTTGCGGCAAGCCCAATCATTTGCGAAAACGAAGCGAGGGGCGAGGGGAATGAACGTTTGCTTTCTCTTAAAAAAAATCCTGCGCCATCTATCATGTGTATGCCAATGGCTGCGGCTTGTTTGTGTGTTTCAAAATATTGAATACACTTTGTAAGACTATCTTCTGCCACAATAGTATCAGGATTCAGGAAAAGTATGTATTCACCCTTAGCATTGGCAAGTGCTTGGTTATTTGCTTTTCCAAAACCAACATTTTCTGTATTCCAGGAAAAATATACTGAAGGGAACTTTAGTTCAAGATATGCCCTGCTTCCATCCGAAGAGTTATTATCGACCACAAATATTTCTGTTTTTAATTCTTCACATGCCTTAAGTGCCGAATACAGGCATTGCTCCAGGAAGTATTTTACATTATAGTTTACGATGATGATGCTAAGCTGCACGAAGTATAATTGGTGACGGTAAATGTAAAATAAAAAACCCCAACATTGCTGCGAGGTTTTTAAAGCTGTGGTGTGGGTGGCCCCGATGCATCGGGGGAACCGCCGACTACAAAATGATAATACCAAATTTCTCCAAAACTGCTATTTTAAAAGCGTAGAAAAAATTTACATCGCTTACCAGTTTTATTAAGAAAACCTTCGATTTCATCGATTTCAGATAGCGTTCAACAATTAATGCATCTTTTCTATTTTGTAATGTCATTTCCATTTTTAGTTGCCAGTCATTTGTATAGGAAGTACTTGCATTAGCATAACGACCTGTATTGTGTTCGATGGTTCTGTTTTCCGCATTGCATGATTCGCCTAAATTAAACTTATCGTAAAGTTGGCTATAGAGAATATATACCTGGTGCATACGTTGATAATTTTGACTAGTCCTAAAAAAGCGATACAAGATTAATAATAAATAAAAGTACAATATTCATACAGTAGCAAGGTTACACTTGCTGCTGTTTTTTTGTTTTATACGTTCTCATTTGGATCTCGCTCTGGTTGTGCATTTTTTCAGGTGTTAGCATGTAATTAGAATAATGTGGTCTTTGATTGTTATAAATTTCAATGGCTTCTTTTACAATTATCTTCATTATTGCCAGGTCATGATGATAAGTGTCAATCATAAATTCCTGCTTTAAGATTCCATTTATTCTTTCTGCTACTGCATTTTCATAAGGGTCGCCATTGTTGGTCATACTGCATTTTATGTTATTCTTATTTAATGTATTTTGATAATCATCGGCATAGTATTGCAACCCTCTATCTGAATGATGTATTAATGCTAAACACTTGTTCTTCCTGTTTTTGATAGCCATATTTAAACCCATCAAACTACTTTCTGTATTCAGATTATCTGCAACGTACCAGCCCACGATTTTCTTTGAATATGCATCTGTAACCAGGCTTAAATAACATGGCCTTTCTCTTTTGCCTATGTAGGTTATGTCCGATACCCAAACTTGGTCAGGCCTCTTTATTTTTATACCAAGGATTAAGTTTTGATGTTTTCTGAAGCGGTGATGTGAGTTGGTGATTACATGATAACTACGTTTTGGTTGTACAAGTAAATGGTTTGCTCTTAATATATCAAAGAATTTATCTCTGCCAATTTTAAGGTTCCGGAGTTTATCCAGCAACATATAATAGAGTTTTCTCACGCCTATCCTGGGCATTGATTTTCGTATGGCCATTATCATACTCACTACCTGACCAGCCTTGGTTTGTTTACAAGCCCTTCCCCTTATTTTCCGATAATAAACCTGTCTGTTTATCCCGAACAAATGACAGGCAAACACTAGTGTTTGTTGTTGCTGTTCTCTAAAGTGTTCGATTGTCCGGGTGGTGAGTTTTTTCTTATATCAATTTGATACTCTTTTTCTGCTAGGCTAATCATCATATCAAAGATGATGGCTTTGCTGTCGGCTATATGGGCTTGCTGTTCTAGCAAAGACTTCTGTTTTTCCAGCAGCTTTACTTTGACTTCCAGCTCCATAATTTTTTGTTCAGGACTTTTGGGCATATTTGATGGCGTTTGATTATCCCAATCAAAATTACCATACTTTCTCAGCCAATTTATAACCGTAGACCGGGATTGAATTCCATGTTTACGCTGGGCTGACTTGGTAGATAGTTTCCCCTGTTCAATTTGCTGAACAATTTGAAGCTTTAAGGACATACTGTAATCTCCTTGTGTTCGCTTTACATAATTTGATTTCTCTGACATAACGATGTTTTTTGTGTATCGCTATTTCAGGACGGGACATTTCTTAAAAATAAAAAACCCCAACATTACTGCCGGAGTTTTTTAAAGCTGTGGTGTGGGGCGGGATTGAACCGCCGACACATGGATTTTCAGTCCATTGCTCTACCAACTGAGCTACCGCACCATCCATGCTTTTTTATAAAGCGGGCTGCAAAAATAAGGGGAAATTCTATAGGATTTGCAATCCATATCGAATTATTCCCCAAAACTTTTAGGCATCTAACTATCTTTCAAACTAGCGATGTCTATAACAAAACGATATTTTACATCCGACTTTAAAACCCTTTCATACGCCTCATTAATTTGATCCATTGTAATCAATTCCACATCACTTGTAATATTATGTTCCGAACAGAAATCAAGCATCTCCTGGGTTTCCTTTATACCGCCTATCAATGAACCAGCCAGTGTTTTTCTTCCCATTATCAAATTAAATCCAGTGATCTGTGAGGGCTCTGGTGGCGCACCAACCAAAACCATTGCACCATTTGTTTTTACAAGGCCCATATAGGCATCATAAGGATTTTGTGCGGATACTGTATTAAGAATAAAATCAAATTTCCCGCCTATCGCTTTCATGGCCTCTTCGTTCCTGCTATTTACAAAATGAGTTGCCCCCAATCTTTTTGCATCAGGTTCTTTATTATCTGAAGTACTGATTACGGTTACTTCTGCACCCATTGCCGACGCTAGTTTTACGCCCATATGTCCCAAGCCTCCTAAACCAACAACGGCAACTTGCTGGCCTTTGCTTACATTCCAATGCCGAAGAGGGGAGTAAGTTGTGATGCCTGCACATAGCAATGGCGCCACGCCTTTCAAATCAAGATTTTCAGGTATACGAAGTGTATATTTTTCATCAACTATTATTTGAGTTGAATATCCACCATAAGTTGGTTGCCCTGATTTATCAATGGAATTGTAAGTTCCCACCATACCATTCTGACAAAATTGTTCATCGCCTTCTTTACAATACTGGCATTCACGGCATGAATCAACCAAACAGCCAACGCCTGCAAGATCGCCAACTTTAAAATCTTTTACATGGCTTCCGATGGCAGTTACTTTTCCAACTATCTCGTGACCGGGAACCATAGGAAAGATTGAGTTGCCCCATTCGTTCCTGGCCTGGTGAATATCTGAATGGCATACACCAGAATATAATATTTCAATTTGCACATCATGTGGTCCGGGCGTTCTGCGGTCTATAGTAAAAGGAGCTAATGGTGCATCTGCAGCCTGCGTTGCGTAAGAGTTTACTTGCATAAAATGTTTTGATTTATCAGAATAAAATAAAAGGAAAACCCTTCAC
>JBDSEE010000218.1:0-7012 GCA_039920245.1 Ferruginibacter sp. | reverse complement strand
CTTCCGTAAAAGTATAACCAAACCCGTCGATGGCTTGAAACTGTTGGGTGGAATCAACCGTGATATTGGTAAGGCTGTTTGAAGTACTACCAAAATTCTTCGCTGTTACCCCCGCACGCAATAAGTTAGACTTGTCGCCGGAACTAAGCCAGTAGGATATTCCAGGTCCACTGGGTGTGGGATCAGGAGGCGTAGCGCCACCCCCACCGCTATTGTTATTTCCAGACTTGGAACATGCCATGAAGACTAGCGATATACATAAAACAAACAAACATTTATTTATGAAACGGGTAAGCATTACAAATTTATTTTTTGAGTAAAGCGGATAAGCCTGGAAGAACTTCCTACTAATACCTGGTATTCACCACCTTCTTTCACCCACTTGCTCTCAATATCGTTATAATATTGGAAGGCATTCTCATCAAGGCTTACACTGATAGTTTTTGATTCCCCCGGTTGCAAAAAAACCTTTTCAAATCCTTTCAATTCTTTCTCTGGTCTGGGCAACAGCGACTTTGATTCTTTCACATAAACCTGTGCCACCTCGGCACCTGCATATTTACCGGTATTCTTGATGGTAAAGCTTACCGTGGCACCAGCGCCATTAGCAGTTAGTTTAGGATTGGAATATTCAAAACTGCTGTATGAGAGACCATGGCCAAATGCAAATTGAGGTTCGACTTTGTAAGTATCATAATAACGGTAACCAACATAAATATCGTCCAGGTAATGAACATTGACGGAATCGCCGGGATACTGCCCGAGTTTATGCGAAGGATGATCTTCCAAATGCTTTGGAAAGGTCATTGGTAATTTGCCGGATGGATTTATTTCACCAAAAAGTATTTTGGCCAATGCGTTTCCGCCTTCCATACCCGCATACCAGGATTGCACAACTGCAGGTGCATGATCGATCCACTGCGACATGTCAATAGCACCTCCACCCATGAGTACAATAATTGTTTTGGGGTTTGCCTTTAATACTGCCTGGATCAGTTGATCCTGGCCGAATGGCATCTTCATATCCGGCTTATCATAATCTTCAGCATCATAGGCATTGTCTTTCCATACCGAATAATTATACCCATGCGTCCATCCTCCTACAATAATGGCAACATCCGATTTGGCAGCAAGGGCTGCAGCTTCCAGTATCATAGCATCATTGGCCTTGGCTCCTTTGCTGATCTCGTAACCGGGAACATAATGAACTTTTGCGTTCCCCGCAAGCTTTTGAATACCGGCGAGGGGGGTGATCTCATAAAATGCCCTGATCTGTGAACTACCGCCACCCATAGCTTGTAAACGGGAAGCATTGTAGCCGATCACAGCGATTGACTTAAGTGCTTCTTTTTTCAGAGGAAGTAATTGATTGTTATTCTTCAAAAGAACTATACCTTCTTCGGCTACCCGGGCAGCAGTCTCCTGGTGAGCCTTTGTATTAAATTCGCCTTTCGGGCCACCCTTACTTTCGATCATCCCAGTCTTGAACATCACGTACAATATCCTTCGCACTTTTTCATCTACCAGGTATTCAGGAATGCGCCCGGCTTTTACGAGTGATATTACTGTGTCTCCCATAAAGAACTTACCATACTGTGGATTTGGTAGCATGTGAAGGTCAGTTCCCATTTCAAGGTCCATCCCATTCCACATTGCCTGCATGGTATTATTCACTGCATCCCAGTCACTCATAACAAGACCTTTAAAGCCCCATTCGTTTTTCAATATCTGTGTAAGCAAGTAATAATTTTGTGAGGCCCATTGGCCACGGAATTTATTATAGGATCCCATCAAGGTATTTACGCCAGCTACCTGTACCGCTGCTTTAAAGCCAGGCAGGTAAATTTCCCTAAGAGCTCTTTCACTCATCTGCACATCAATTGTATGCCTCCTGTTCTCCTGGTTGTTGCCAGCAAAATGCTTTACACAGGCAGAAATGCCCTGGTCCTGCACCCCCCTGATATAACCTACTACCATTTTGGATACCAGGAAGGGATCTTCACTTTGGTATTCGAAATTTCTGCCATTTAAGGGTGTACGTATAATATTGATCCCAGGACCAAGAATAACATTTTTACCCCTGTATTTTGCTTCGCTACCTAGCACTGACCCATACGCATAGCCCAGGGCTGGGTTCCAGGTAGCCGCAAGACAAACGCCGGTAGGAAGATAAGTGCTGGAGTCGGGAAGGTTATTATCCAGGTCCCAGTCACGTCCATGTTCCGGTCTCACACCGTGTGGGCCGTCCGAACAAACCAGTTCGGGTATCCCTAAGCGGGGCACACCACCTGAAGTGAAAGACGAAGATGCATGGATCATAGATACTTTTTCTTCCAACGACATCTGTGATATAAGCGATTGAATCTTCGCAGCCGTATCTATTTTCATTTGTGCCGCCAGCGGAATGCTGATAGCTGATAAAATAATAAAAAGGCTTAGCTTATAATATTGTTTCATTTTCTGTCCTAGTTAACACGGGCATTCTCCGTGGGTGAAATAAATTCTAAATAATTAAGGTTAAACCCACCGTTTCCGGCAAGGATCCTGAGTTGGTTCCAGCCTTTCTTTAAAGAGATAGATGGAATAGTATGAGTGGCCCAGGTTTGCAGGCCACCCGTAACGGGCAACACAAGTGTTGCTGTTTCTTTCCCCTCTAAAAGTAGTTTCAGGATACTCTCCTGCTCTTTCGACGCCGTTCTCACATTGATATTGTACAATGCATCTTCGTTTACAAAAACGCTGTATTGAATCCATTCTCCTGTTTGTATCCAGCCAACATTATACCCGTTGCTTATCGCATCTGTGCAGACCTCAATATCAACACCGTCATTACGATACCTGCCCCCACTGTTCCATTTGGAGCGCTCCTTTGTAGATACCCAGTAATCTGCAGAATCAAGATCATGGTATGCAATACCAGCCCTGCCCATATCATAATCCGTGGCATACAGTATAGTTCCGGGCTTAATAACATTTGATTTAAAAGGTATTGTTTCCTGGCTTTTTACCTGCCTTATCATGGCATCGATCACGTCGTGCCGAATGATATTCTTTTTGATATTGGTATTATAGGCAAATTGCATCAGGCTACTGTAAGCAACTTCTGCCGAAGGCCTGGGAGCTTTGTTTTCCCAATAAGCAAATACAGCTTTTATATTTTCATCAAGCTTTACCTGTACGGGATTATTCATACCCAATTTTTTCAGTGGCCACATGGCCCAACCGATCTTATTTTTTTCGAGGAGGCTGATAACGTCTGTAAACCAGGCATTAGAATTCTCACCCGTCTCGCCAAGCCATACTGGCACATTAAATTTATCCCTGTAATCCAGTATCTTTTGTATTGAGGCCTTATCATTAAAATTCCAGTACTTATGAAAACTCATTACAAGATTATTATCCCAAAACGGCTTAATACCCTCATAATTGTTGCCCCAGCAATTGCCCTCTATAATGATAATATGTTTTTTGTCAATTTTACGTATGGCGCTGGTGATATCCTGTTGAAGTTTTAATAAGAGAACATTTTCTTTTTCATCACAACCATTTTTGCTCTCCCCTTCTTTAAATCCCCAGTTAGGTTCGTTGATGATATCATAGCCACCTACCCATGATGCATTCTTATATCGCCTGGCTAATGCTTCCCATAAAGCGATCGTCTTATTACGGTTAGCTTCAGATTCCCATAAAGAAGGGAGCGAAGGATCCCGGTCTGCAATCGCATTGTCATTCCCTTGGCCGCCAGGCGTGGCATGCAAGTCAAGTATGAGATAGATTTTGTTTTTACTACACCAGGATAATAAGCTGTCAGTTAACT
Source organism: Ferruginibacter sp. (assembly GCA_039920245.1). Taxonomy (GTDB): domain Bacteria; phylum Bacteroidota; class Bacteroidia; order Chitinophagales; family Chitinophagaceae; genus Ferruginibacter. The sequence continues at coordinate 3,195 of JBDSEE010000218.1, read as the reverse complement.
GAAAGCCCTTCGTTAACCAGGTATTCTTACCCTTTACCGGCTCTTTTTCAACAGGAACTGTGAATAGGTTATAGTGCATCGGTAACCGCACAGAGTTGAAGCCCCAGGAAGCCAGGGAATCAATGTCTGCTTTTGTACAATGATTCTCCAGCCATGCATTATAAAAACGGTTTGTTTTTTCTTCCCCGACAAGGTCTGTAATTTTGTTTCTGATGTCATATTGAGCAATCGCCGAACCTGATAAACCAAGCATATAAGGTTCTTGCAACATCCAGCCACCAAGGCCGATGCCTCGTAATATAATTTCATGCTGATTGCCGTCAGAGATCGCATTTCCTTCTGCTCTTAGAAACCCCTGGCCAGCTCCGTGGAGAAACAAAAAGGATAGTGCTATAATGAAAAGTATGCGCATGTATTTGCAATTTGATGCCCGCCTTTATTCTAAAACAGGGTGCCTGGCCTTCTTTGGGGTGCAGGGAACTTAAAGGAGGTCGCTCCTTTAGGTTCCCTGGTTTTAATTTTCCCTATTATGGTGCTTTTAATTTCAAATACCATGCATTGCCTGTTTCAGTTCCCTGTACCCTTAAGTAAAGGAATGTAGGCGTGATCTGCAGGATCTCATATTCCTTTTGGAACGAGCCGTAGCCAATATAAGTATTATTCCCCCCCAGTAAAATACTGGTTTTAGTTGTAGTAGAATTTCCGCCATTGGTTGGTACAATAGGTGCTCCCGAGGAGGCAGGTACGAAGGTAAAATTGGAAGTTCCACCTCCATAAGAATAACAACCCTCAGCGCCGGAAGCCGGGATACCGGGTATACTTGCCAGGCTTCCTGTTTTGGTAAATGCTCCATCAGGGGAAGTAACCTGCAAAGTATAGGTATTCGATGCGGTTACTTTAGTAAACTTGAAAGTAGCCGTGTAAAAGCAATTGCAGCAGGCAACTTTTTCATTGATGGCTGCAGCCCACCACTCAGGCCTGATAGAAGCAACGTCCCAGGGTCCTACACCAAAATGGCCGGGAACACTTTTATCCACAACCCAGGTCTTGGAAGAACCGGCAGTAAGATTTGTTACAATAGAAGGATCAGGAGTGAAATCACTTCTCACCGAAATGGTTTTCGTGATGCTGCTGGAGGTGCCACCTTTACCATAAACTACCGCGGTAATAGTATAAGTATTAAGGCCAAGGTTAGTATACTTCTTTGTCACTTTACCTGTTGGAATGTATACAAGATCTACTGGTGTATTTGCGTCATAATCCACCTTGTAAGACAAAGCGTTATCGGCAGTCACCGTTATCTTAACATCGCCTGATCCGTCCCCGTTAGGATGGGTGGCATCCTGGCCTACAAGTTCTGTATTGATTACAAGATTGGAAGGAGCAATCAGATCACCCATGGTATAATCTGTCTTGGTACAACCAAAGAATAGTACCAGGAGTACGATTGCTGTAAGAAATGATTTTAAATTATGTTGCATGTTTTTATATTTTAGTTTGTGAGTCTGAAATTATCAAGATAAATTATCTCGCCCGTGCCCATGGCAGCGTCGTTAAATCTTAAAACCAGCTGGTTGAACCGGGCATTTGGCCCGATAGCAGCGATCGTGCTGAAATCGAAAACCAGTTCTTCCCAGGCACCGGAAGTGGTAATTGCTACTTTTAAAACGGCTACACCGTTTGCAGTGGCGCCGGTTCCCGCTACAGCAGCTTCTAGTTCTACATTCAGCTTTTTACCAATGTTAGCAGCCGATGGATTATAGACAAGGACCTTTATCTTCTTGCCCTGTGCAAAGTTCATTGGTATGTCAAGAGGGCTATATGTTCCGCTCCAGACTTCAGCTCCTACAGTTTTTTCATATTTGCCTACTTTGGCACTAGTGTTAAGCCCTGTTGCTGAAGGATTTGACGCTGTACTGAAGTTTACATTGCCAAACGTTCCGAAGAAATAATTCATAGTCGGGCTATCAAAAGTCAATGGAAGGCCAAACATGGTCCTGGTTACCGTGGTTTTAGCTGCTCCACCACTATTTGCCACTACCTTAAGGTCATATGGGCCACCTGCGGGGTAAATATGTGCAGGCAGGGTTTGTCCTACTGCCAAAGCTGTACCTGCCTCATTTGCAACATCGCCATAGAATACTGTAAAAGAATTTGCATATAAGGCCGTAGCACTAACGGTTGCATCTGCCCCAACATTAATGTTTACATTTTGCGGCGCCCTGTAGGTTACCGTTAACGGGTAGGTGTTCGTGATGCTTTTACCAGCAATATCATAAGAAATGATGGTAACGGTATAGGTTCCCTCGGGGTAAGCATGTGAGGCATATTGCCCGGGCATGATATTCTGGGATGACACCGTTCCCGATGTGTGTCCGAACTGCACAGTATAGGATGTTACCCCCTGCCCGTTTGGAGTAATTTTTACATTTCCTGAATTATCAGTACTAATATCAAACACATTGGTAATGCCTGCAGATCCTGCCGAATCAAGAAAGGATAGATCTTTGTCTATTCCATCTTCCTTGGCACAGCCCGTCGCAAGGACTAGCAGAAAAATAAGACTGTATATAATTTTAAATTGCTTCATATAGCTTCGTTTTTTTAGTTGTAGATAGGATTCTGTACCAAAAGTGTTCCCACAAGTTCTGCAGCTGGTATAGGAAATATCTCGTTCTTACCCGCAATAAATCCACGGCTACCCAGTTTGGCTGGCGCATCGCCCCACCTTACCAGGTCAAAGAAACGGTGACCTTCACCAGCAAGTTCCAGCCTGCGTTCATTTTTAATCGCCGTCATAGAAACCGGCACAGAAGCCAGGCCAACCCTTGCCCTAACGGCATCAAGTAATGCTTGCGCCCTGGCGCCAGTCCCACCCAATGCTTCCGCTTCCATTAAATAAGTATCGGCTAACCTTATTACATAAGAATTTTGCTGGAAATTTAATTCCAAAGCACCACCCCCGGTCCTTACATCTGATTGCCTTGGCATGAATTTATTAATAAAGTATCCCGTGTTCTGGTAACCCTCAATATAGTCGGCTTGCCCTGCAGCCTTTAATGCCTTCAAATCAAACACGGTAGCACCGAATCGTGGATCTAATTTAATCGCATCATAAAAATCCTGCGTCCATGGATTAAAACTCCAGCCCGATGATAATGCAGGTGCAGGAGAACCCGCAGGACGGGAATAACT
>JBDSEE010000217.1:0-14997 GCA_039920245.1 Ferruginibacter sp. | reverse complement strand
GTTGTGGGTGGATTTGTGCGGGATAAGTTGCTGGGAAGAACTACAAAGGATATAGACATCGTTTGCGTGGGTGATGGCATTCTACTTGCAGAAGAAGTAGCCAGGCGTTTTAGTCCGTCAGCAACGGTAAATGTTTTCAAGAATTTTGGAACGGCAAATATTAAAATTGATGACGAGGAAATTGAATTTGTAGGCGCAAGAAAAGAGAGTTATCATTTTGAGAGCCGCAAGCCATCTGTGAAAACGGGTACACTGCAGGATGATCAGTTACGCCGGGATTTTACCATTAATGCAATGGCCATAAGCCTTAATGAAAGCGATTATGGAAAGCTGGTAGATCCGTTTGAAGGTACCAGGCATCTACAAGAAAAATTATTAAAAACTCCACAGGAACCGGGCGCTACATTCAGTGATGATCCTTTACGCATGCTGCGTGCCATCAGGTTTGCGGCTCAACTTTCATTTACAATTGAGGCGGGCACTTTAAGTGCTATAAAAGAAAATGCAGGACGGATAAAAATCGTCAGTGGCGAAAGGATTGCAGATGAATTAAATAAAATGTTGATGACGGATAAACCGTCAGTGGGTTTTGACCTGATGAACACCACGGGTTTGTTACAGATCATTTTTCCGCAAATGGTAGCGCTGGCAGGCGCAGAATATATTGATGGCAAAGGACATAAGGATAATTTTTATCACACCCTGCAGGTAATGGATAACCTGGCAGAAACCAGCGACGACCTTTGGTTGAGATGGGCCGCAGTATTGCATGATATTGCAAAACCTGCGACCAAGAAATTTGAAGAAGGTCATGGATGGACATTTCATGGGCATGAAATGCTGGGCGGAAAAATGGTTCCTAAAATTTTCAACCAATTGAAACTGCCACAAAATGATAAAATGAAATTTGTGCGTAAGATGGTAGAAATGCATTTACGTCCTATAAGCCTTACCAAAGAAACCATAACAGATAGTGCCATACGAAGGTTGTTGTTTGATGCAGGCGATGACCTGGAATCGCTGATGAAATTATGTTAAGCAGATATTACTTCAAAGAATAAACAAAAAGTAAAACGATTCCTGGAAAATTTTGAAATGGTTCGCAAGCGTTGTGTAGAAGTGGAAGAAAGAGATAAAATAAGGAACTGGCAGCCTCCTATAACGGGGGAATTAATTATGCAAATTTTTGGTTTAGCGCCATCAAAACCCGTAGGTATTATTAAAGATGCTATACGTAATGCAATATTGGACGGTGAGATTGTTAATGATTATAATGCAGCTTATGAGTTTATGATTTCAAAGGCCGCAGAAATAGGACTGAAGCCCGTTTAGAAAGCCTCACCCCAGCCTTATGCAAAGTGTGAGGATGGAAAATAAGTAGCGGGAGAAAACCGGAAACCAATATAAAAGGATAATGCTTATTTTTACGGTATGGCAATTTTAAAATTCAGGATATACTGGGAAGATGATGAAAGCATTTATAGGGATGTAGCCATCCGGCACACGAGTAATTTTTTCGACCTGCATAATGCAGTCTTAAAAAGTTACGAGTTTGACAACAAGCATAAGGCTACTTTTTACCGTAGTAATGACTTGTGGCAAAGGGGTCGGGAAATATCCCTGGAAAAATATGATAAGTCATATATAGTAGATCCGTTGATCATGAGCGAGGTGACCATCGGAAGTGAGATAAAGGACCCTAACCAGAAGTTCGTTTACGAATATGATTTTAATAAGAACTGGCACTTCATGGTGGAGTTGATAAACGTGGATAAGGAAGAAAATAAAAAACTTGGCTATCCCTGCTGTGTGCGTACCGAAGGACTAGCACCTACACAATATGGCACCAAAGGATTGGTAGATAAGCGCCTGGCAGAAATGGAAGAAAAATATGACTTGCAGCCCGAAGCAATGAATGAAGGTTTTGTCGAAGAAGGAGAGGAGAGTGAAAGTGTAGAAAGTGACGACGTGGTGGATGATGTACAAGATGGGCAGGAAGCAAATGACGGATTTTAGAAATTTGTATTACAAGAATTATAAAGCATATCACGGCTCTTTACAAGCCTAAAAAATGCAACAGAAAACCTGTATTATTATTTGCGGCCCCACCGCTTCGGGTAAAACCACTGCTGCAATAGAACTTGCTCAAAAATTTAATACTGAAATTATTTCTGCTGACAGCCGCCAGTGTTTTAAAGAGCTTAACATTGGCGTGGCAAAGCCTTCTACGATAGAATTACAAACCGTTCCTCATCATTTTATCAACAGCCATTCTATATACCAACCTGTCTCTGCTGCCGACTTTGAAAAATATGCAATAGATAAAGCAAGCGATATTTTTAAACAACATGATGTTGTTGTGATGGCAGGTGGAACGGGACTTTATATAAATGCATTTGTCCATGGAATGGATTTGATACCTCCGGTTGATCCAATCATACGTGAAGAAATTGCAAGAGAATTTGATCAACACGGAATAGAATGGCTGCAGTCGCAATTGCAAAAGCATGATCCATTATTTGCAGTAAAAGGAGAAATGCAAAATCCTCAGCGCATGATGAGGGCACTGGAAGTGGTGCGCAGCAGTGGGAAATCTATCTTAGCCTTTCAGAAAAAAAATTCTAAAAAAAGAGATTTCAATATTATACAGTTTGGTATTGAAATAGAAAGGCAGGTTTTATATGAAAGGATAAATAGCCGGGTGGATAAAATGATGATAGAAGGACTGCTAAAAGAGGCCACAGATCTATATCCTTGTCGCTACCTGAATGCTTTGCAAACAGTAGGGTACAAGGAAATATTTGAATTCATAGATGGTAAACATGACCTGGGTGGTGCAATTGAATTAATAAAACAACACAGCCGCCAATATGCAAAAAGACAGCTTACCTGGTTTAAAAAATCTACAGATATAAAATGGGTGAAGGCAACGGATATAAAAAATAATGTGGGGTAGATGCTATAAATTATTTGTAAAAATTGTTTGCATAAAAAAGCCTCCCGATCGGAAGGCTTAAATTTTACGTTGAATCTTCAATACTTAAAACCAACAGTCACTACTATATTGCCTTGACGCTGTTTAAGACTTGCATAAGTATTTGCCCTGTCTTCCAGCCTGTAGGCAAAATCTGAATCTTTGCTAAGCTGGTGCACATAAGTAAGATCTATAAAAAATCCTTTGTTACGATAGCCAAGGCCACCACTCAGTAACATGCGATTGGCTTTTATGGGTGCGTCCTTGTATGGGCTTCCATAATATGCAAAACCTAATCTTCCCATGATGGTATTGAATTTAACTTCACCTCCCACACGGAAATTGAATGCGCCTTTATAGTAATGCTTTATGACGTTATCTAATTTACGATAGTAAGCTTTTTCTTCATCCGTAGGCTCATCTGCCCAACTGATGAAACGGGTAGAACGATGATTTACATATTCTATATCTGCAGAAATAAATCCCCGTTGGCGCTTTGTATTTTCCACTTCCCTGAAAACATAAGAACCGCTGATCATAGCTTTCCATGGAGTCGTTTGCAGGTACTCATTTTTACCGGAAGAGCCATTGGTGAATTCATTCGAGCTCACGCTGTATGTCTCCGCTACACCCGTATTACTTTCTATAATCGTGGTGAGAAAGCTGCTATGAGTATCTGTGAATTTAATGATAGAAGGACTATGCACTGCGAAGCCAAACCTGATATATTCTTTAGGCCTGTAAATTACGCCGATCTTCAAATTTCCACCGATACCTACTGACTTAAAGTTGTCATTGTAAGTAAATGATTGAAAATTATTATGGGTATTGGAAGAAGTATCACTTTCAGAAAAAATGGTATTGCTTTTATAATAAACAAACGGTACTCCCAGCGTGATTCCATATAGCCATTTGTCATTATTATTCTGCGCAAGGCCCAATGCCAGTTCATACATTCCGCCGCTGGTTTTTTTATCATATTCCTGGCGAAGCGCCTGGCCTGCATCCAATAAATATTCTGGTGCAGCCTTCACCTGTAATGCGCCGTTTACCCTTACCGTATCTATAAGGTATGTGTACAATGCAGGTGCAGAAGTATATGGATATTCACTTTGTGTTTGCAGTACATCATCAATACTCCTGTTGGATTTAGAGAATTCCTCTGCAAATATTTCGCTATAGGAACTGTAACTATTCAGACCACCATACTTAACCCGGTTGTTGAAGTTTGCCGTTTGATTGATCACCAAACTAACTGCACTGCTTTGTTTGTGATTATATTTATTTGTCCAGCCCTCCACCACACCGGTAGGGCCAAAGTTGAACCCATTCTTTTTTTGAACGGAAAGAGAATCCCTGTAATTAGCTTTGTTCTTGTTCAGAAGGAAACCTGGTGTAAACACAACCTCACGGGTGCGGTAAAAGCCAAGCCCGGCGGGGTTTACAAACGTTGCCGTTATATCACCACCTAATGACCCCATCACACCACCGACTGCCATATTTCTTGCAGAACCATTGTTCGGGAACCAGCTATAACGAACTGCATCCTCAGGAATTTGTGACAATGCTTTGCAGGTAATTAATATTGAGAAAGAGAATAAAATTTTTTTCATATACAAGGGTTTGTATCGCTAATAATAGTAATGAATTAATGTAAAGAGTACATTGAATAAACAGGTAACAAAATATTTTTAATTACCTCTCGCAGGCCTGGATACTGATCTGCTACTGCCGGAAGAAGAAGACCCCGAACTCCTGCTTCCTGAGGAACTTCCGGAAGAAGAAGAAGGGGTATAACTCCGACTATTATTGCTGCTGGAACTGCTTCCCGAACTGGTTCCCGAACTTGAACTGCTACCAACTGAAGGTAAAATAACATTGCGGACAAATCCTCCGGAAGAACGGTTACTGTTATTATATGCACGGGTACTATTGATCCAGGTGGTCTGGCCCGTTTTTCCATTTGTGGTGATAACAGAAGTATGTGTATAGCTGCCAAGGTTGGCCATACGGGGCCTTGTGTTTTTAGGATTTACAATGGCCTGGTTGCTTATATAAACAGGGTATTTGCAATAGTATGGGTTATAATAATATCCGTAAGAATAGCCATAGTGATAAGGATCATAGCGATGGTCATAATCCTCGTCAATCTCACGCCAACGGCGGTCACGGGTGGACATGCGAATCTCTTTTTCCTCTTTGTCGTTATTTTTTGCTTCGTCTTTATCCTTATCATGATCTTCATCATCGTTCTCAATACGCAAGGGAGAATAATAAACATCATCCGGTGTCTGACCACTTTTATAAGCAGTGCTACAGCCTGTAAAAATTAAACCTAGTAAAGGGATAAGTAAAAATTTTGATTTCATTGTTTTCTGTTTAAAAAGATTACGAGATGAAGTAGTTAGTTTTGTGGCGAATGCAAAGTAAAATTGCAAACAATTTGGGAATAAGACGAATGAAAAGAAAATTATGTTGTTAAAGATGTGATAAAGCCAATAAAATCGTATTACGCTGAGTATGAGGTATAACTGCCAGGGTTTGGTTGCTGAGAAATGTTTTTCTGTACAAGTGAGTGACACAACGAAGATGCCATGAAAACCCAACGTTTGAAAAAAAATAAAAATAATTAAGAGAGATATTATGAGCAAAGAAATTACATCGAGAGCTGCAGATTATTCACAATGGTATAATGACCTGGTAATAAAGGGCGGGCTGGCAGATTATTCTGCGGTAAGGGGATGCATGGTAATAAAGCCGTATGGATTTGCCCTTTGGGAAAATATGCGGGACGAACTAGATCGTATGTTTAAAGCTACAGGGCACGTGAATGCTTACTTTCCGTTGTTCATTCCTAAAAGCTTCCTGAGTAAAGAAGCCGCACATGTGGAAGGCTTTGCAAAAGAATGTGCCGTGGTTACCCATTACCGGTTAATGAATGATCCGAACGGAAAAGGAATTATCGTAGATCCTGACGCGAAGCTTGAAGAAGAACTCATCGTTCGGCCCACATCGGAAACGATCATCTGGAGCACATACAAAGACTGGATACAATCTTACAGGGATCTTCCATTACTTATCAATCAATGGGCTAATGTGGTGCGTTGGGAAATGCGGACTCGTTTGTTTCTGCGCACTACAGAATTTTTGTGGCAGGAAGGACATACAGCACATGCAACCAAAGAGGAAGCTATTGAAGAAGCAGAAAGAATGCTGGGTGTCTATTCAGATTTTGCAGAGAACTTTATGGCTGTTCCGGTTATAAAAGGAATTAAAACTGCCAACGAACGGTTTGCAGGTGCGGTGGAAACTTATTGCATAGAGGCACTGATGCAGGATGGAAAAGCATTGCAGGCAGGCACTTCGCACTTCCTGGGGCAAAATTTTGCTAAGGCATTTGAAGTGCAATTTCTTACAAGGGAAAATAAACAGGAATATGTATGGGCCACTAGCTGGGGTGTAACTACCAGGCTTATTGGTGCATTAATCATGGTGCATAGTGATGACAAAGGACTTGTATTGCCACCAAAGATCGCACCTACGCAGGTTGTGATCGTTCCTGTTTACAAAGGTGAGGAGAGTAAAGCATCCATTAATGCTAAAGCGAATGAGATCATTCTACAATTAAAAGCACTCGGTATAAGAGTGAAATATGATGATAGTGATAATGCAAGGCCAGGTTGGAAGTTTGCGGAGCATGAATTAAAAGGTGTTCCACTTAGAATTGCACTCGGCTTACGTGATATTGAAAACAATGTAGTGGAACTTGCCCGGCGTGATAACCTGACCAAAGAAACGGTTTCACTGGAAGGGCTTGCAGAACATATCAAAACTTTGCTTGATGATGTGCAACAGGCCATGTATGATAAGGCACTTCAATTCAGGACGGACAATATCCGCAAAGCGGATAGCTGGGATGAGTTTGTAAAAATGCTGGATGAAACGCCTGGCTTTATTTCAGCGCATTGGGATGGAACATCTGAAACAGAAGAAATAATAAAAGCAGAAACGAAGGCAACTATTCGCTGCATACCATTGGATAATCCTTCCGAAGAAGGCAAGTGCATTCTTAGCGGTAAGCCAAGCGGGCAAAGGGTTTTGTTTGCAAGAGCGTATTGATGTTTATTTATAACACAAATTAATACGGGTTACACGAATTATTTTCAAAATAGTAGGTCTTAAATCTGACATCATATATCATACATCCTACATCAGGTAAGGATTTTTGAATTGGTTTCCATCCCTATATTCGCCACTCATAACCAAAACTAACTTTATGGAACTTAACGAAAACGTTTTAAGTAATGACCTGCAGGTAGATATTACCGCTGCTGCACATTTGAGAGAGACTGCAAAATGGGCAAAATTCCTTGCCATCCTGGGATTTGTTTTAAGTGCTTTTCTTGTTTTAGCCGGCATTTTTGCCGGAAGTTTTTTATCGGGTTTTTCTAAAATGGGTGACTCAGCTGCAGCCGGAATGATCAGCCCGGGGTTCATTTCAATCATCTACATCATTATTGCTGTAGTTTATGTGATGCTCTCCTTATTTTTATACCGCTTTGCCACAAAGATGCTGGCTACACTGCAACATAACGACCAACAGCAGTTTAATGATTCACTAAATAATTTAAGGCTTGTGTATAAGATCACCGGTATTATTGTTGTGATCTACCTTTGCTTTCTTGTATTGGCCATGGTAGTGGGCATTGGTTTTACGATGATGAAATAATTAATTCCATTCAATGTAAAGCATAAAGGCTTCCTGGTGGAGCCTTTATTCTTTTGTAGCCAGGTAGTTATAATCTTCTAATAGTTTTTCTAAAAAGTCTGTAACAAAAAGGCTGGAATCAATTTTTAATACATCCTTGATTTTAAACGCAACCCGATGAGCCACATCGTAGTTATTTCTTTTTCTTGTTTGAGTCACCACTTTTTTTATAGTGTTTATGTCGTTGTCGGTTAGCCGCATCACTTCGGGGAACAAAACCTTATAGCCAGGTTCGGTAATATTCATGAACACAGTATCATCCACGCTCATGGATGTTTTGGTATTTACCAGTACAGTGCCGGCAGCAAGATCACCCAGCCGCTGGTTTTTAGCAGTAATCATGATGATGATCACCACCACCACACCAAAAAACCCGGTGATGAAAATATAATATGCTAATGCGCCAATAGAAAAAAATATGTACCCAAAAAGAAAGGGCCATTCAAAAACTTTCGTGATCCACCTTATCATAAACTGTCCCAATGTGGGTTCACCACCATCCAAACTTAACACCCGGATATTCATAAGTCGTTTGCCAACTGTCTGTCCATTCATCCACAATTCACATAAAAGGGAATACAGCAACATGGGCAATGAAATTAAAATAATATCCAAACCAATATTCTTATCCAGGGATAAACTGAAACCTGCATATAAAAAATATTTCATACTAAACAGGTAAATAACCAGCAACATGAAGTCTATGACATAAGCTAACAGCCGCTTGTGAAACGGGGCGACCTCAAAAGCAAGATCTATATTGAAGACAGTGGATATGCGGATAATTGCCATCACCTGCAATATACTAATCGGCTGCATTGAAAGGATTTTTTTTTATTACCTAAAAAATCTGCAAATTGTAAAAATATCTGTAGGCATAAATGCAGCCGGATAGTACTCATGAGGGAAGCGATGTTCATTAAAAAAAACCGGGAGAAATGGAATGCCTACCAGCATGAAAGATCTTCAAGCCCTGATGAAACAGCCGAAAGATTTATAACGCTGATTGACGACCTTGCTTATGCAAAAACATTTTACCCCAAAAGCAAGGTTACGGAATGGATCAATGGTGTGGCAGCAGGAATATACCAAACGATATACCGTAATAAAAAAGAAAAGTATAACCGCATCTTTCGATTCTGGAAATATGAATTGCCGCTCCTGATAAAAAAATATCATCGTTTATTACTTTTTACATTTATAGCCTTTAGCATATTTGTTGCCATCGGGGTTCTTGCTTCTATACAAAATCCTGAATTTATCCGGGATGTACTTGGCAATGAGTACGTTGATAAAACCGAAGAAAATATTGTAAAGGGCGATCCTTTCGGCGTGTATAAAGATGAGAACCCGTTCAGCATGTTTGTTCGCATTGCATTTAATAATATTGGTGTGGCTTTTAAAACTTTCAGTGGTGGTTTTGTGCTAGGTATTTTCACGCTGATGGTTCTATGGCAAAATGGTATCATGCTTGGTTGTTTCGAGTATTTATTTTTTTCTCACGGGCTCGGAATAAAATCTATCATGGTGATTTGGATACACGGAACAATAGAAATTTCTTCCATTGTAATTGCAGGTGCTGCAGGATTTATTGTAGCAAGATCTATTTTATTTCCGCAAACCTATACCCGGCTCGAATCTTTTAAACGTGGGGTAAAGGATGCAGTAAAATTGCTGCTATGCCTTATACCATTTTTTATTATAGCAGCATTCCTGGAAAGTTATATCACCCACCTGATGAGCGAAACCTATGCTAAGTCGCCGCAGTCTGGTATGCCTGTATGGCTTAGTGCATTAATACTTGCAGGCTCATTGGCATTGATGGTCTGGTATTTTATTCTCTGGCCTAATAAGCTTCATAAAAGGAATACGGCTGCCATTACGCAGGATTCTTCACCTGTGAATATTGCACATGCTTAAATTGCTGATCGTTTTTTGGTTTTGCATAATAGCCGGGCAAACGGTTGCGCAGCAAAAGGAATATGTGTACAGTGATAGTAGCCTGTTGCAATCCGGCGAAGATGCCAAAGACAAACTGGTCAATCTATCACCGCTGCCGATAGATACCTTTCTTTTCATAAATAAAAAATCTTTCTCAGTTGATTCCGTCAGCGCATTAAAAAAACAACCTGGTTTCTCTTACATGAAATATATTGATAGCCTGCTAAAAAAGAAACAGGCAGATGAAAAAGCTGCTATGAACAGTACTGTTCAGAAACAGGGAGCATTACAACGGTTTTTTAGCTCCGGTATTTTAAAAGGAATTTTGTGGGCACTTGCCATTATTTTTATTGTGATCATTATCTACCATATTTTCCTGAATAATATTTTGTTTCGCATGAAGCCAAAAAATTATTTACCTGAAACCGTTACGGAAGAAGAACAGTTTTTTCTAACCGACTTTGATGCATTGATAAGGCAATCATATCTGCTGGCAGATTACAGGCTGGCTACCCGTTATCTTTTTTTAAAAACACTTCGCTCATTGTCTGAAAAAGAATTGATACAATATGATGCTAGCAAGACCAATAGCCAATACCTGCATGAAATGCCGCTAAGTTTACAAACAGGCTTCCAGGCACTTTTATTATCTTACGAGCGTGTCTGGTATGGGCATTCAGCCATCCCACAGCTGGCGTACCAGCGGCTTGAAACAAGGTTTAAATCATTCGATGAAAAAAATCTGTCCTGAGATCATCTACTTACTATATCGTTTTCATCCTGGTAATTTTGGTTGCAGGTTGTGGAAAGAAAGGACCTGTGTTGCCGGACCTTTCGGAAAAATATTCGGCTTCCAATAAGAAACCATTCGGGGCATATACTGCACATAAGCTCCTGGAAAATTTCTTTGATAATAAATTTATACAACCAAAGAACCAGTCTTTTACCCAAACGTATACTGAGTTAAATGATAGCAGTTCCCTCTATATTTCTATAAGCAATAAACTTTATCTCACATCAGAAGAAGTCAATGCATTCATGGAATTCGTATCGTCTGGTAATACGGTTTTTATTTCTGCGTCTTTTATAGATACGTCACTTTTAGCAGCTGCTGGTTTTGATCAATCCGACAAAGATTTATTTGCAGACCTTACTTATAAGAGCACCCAGCTTCGCCTGGTAAAGGGCCTTACAAATGCGAGTGATAGTTTCGGGTATTTTTATTATCCTTTTGCAAATTATTTCATGCATACCAATGCGGAGAACTACCGCATAGTGGGGTACAATGAATTTGGCCAACCTAATTGCATCGTTGTATTCCGGGGCCGGGGGCGCCTTTATTTGCATTGTGATCCAAGGGCTTTCAGTAATTATTTTCTGCTTACTGCAAATAATTATTCATACATGCAACAGCTCATGCAACTTATGCCTGCCGATCCTGAGCATGTTTACTGGGATGATTATTACCATCGTTACAATTACCGTAAAAGAAAATCTGACTCGGCGTTAACTGCAATATTGAGATACCCCGCCTTGGCAAATGCATTTTGGATAAGCCTTGCACTCTTTCTTATTTACATATTATTAAATGGAAAGCGAAGGCAAAGAATCGTTCCGGTCATTATACCTGTGGAGAATACCAGTATTGCATTTGCAGAAGCCATAGCAGGACTTTATCGAAATGAAAAAAATAATAAAACTATTGCTGATAAAATGATTGCCTATTTTAATGAATACATTCGTAGCAAGTATTTTCTGAACATGCATAATGCCAGTCATGAACAATTGATTACTCTAAGCAGGAAAAGCGGTGTTTCACATAGCGATACAGAATCATTGTACCGGGCAATGCAACATGCCGCTACCAGCGAAATAGTAGAAGACTATGAACTGGTTTCGTTACATCAGCAAATTCAACAATTTCATAAAACCAACAACTAATGGATGAAAATTTTTTTGAAGAAAGAACCGCCGTTTCAGAACTTAATGAAAAGCTACAGGAAATAAGAGCAGAGATAGGGAAGGTGATCATAGGGCAACATCAAGTGGTAGACTTACTGCTAACTGGTTTGCTTTGTGATGGGCACTTGTTATTGGAAGGCGTTCCTGGTGTTGCCAAAACCCTTGCGGCCAAGTTGCTTGCAAAGATCATTGACGTGGATTTTTCACGCATTCAATTCACACCCGATCTTATGCCAGGTGATGTGATCGGCACTTCTGTATTCAATCCAAAAGATGCTGCATTTTCTTTTAGGGCGGGCCCCATTTTTAGTAATATCGTTTTGATAGATGAGATAAACCGTTCGCCTGCAAAAACACAGGCCGCCCTTTTTGAAGTAATGGAAGAAAGGCAGGTTACGGTTGATGGTTATACACATGGCATGCAATATCCTTTCCTGGTATTGGCCACGCAAAATCCGATAGAACAGGAAGGAACTTACAGGCTTCCGGAAGCGCAGCTTGACAGGTTTCTTTTCAAAATAGAAATTGGGTATCCTACTATCAAAGAAGAAATTGAAATTCTTACTTCTCAACAGGGCCAGACACAACTTGAACTTTTGCAAAGAGTGGAAAAGAAATTATCAGCAGAATCCATACGTCATTACCGGCAGGTAATACAACAAGTTACAATAGAACCAAAATTGATTGAATATATCGCCAGCATTGTAAACGAGACCCGTAACAATCCTGCACTTTACCTGGGAGCATCCACAAGGGCATCGCTTGCATTGCTTAAAACTGCTAAGGCAACTGCTGCGCTCAATGCAAGAAATTTTGTTATCCCGGAAGATATTGTTGCTATGGCGCCTCATGTGCTCCGGCACAGGATCATGCTGAGCCCGGAAAAGGAAATGGAAGGTATCAGCCCGGATGACATTGTGGAAACGATCTTAAAGACCATTGAAATACCAAGATAGATGGCGGCTTTCAAAAAATATATTTTGGATCTTTTTGTCACTACACGGTTTTACATTGTGATGGGTGTTGCCGTAATTATTTTCGTGGCCGCTTTTTTTATCCCGGTACTGTTGAATGTAGCCAGCTATTTTTTTTCACTGGCAATTATCTTTATAATGATCGATTATTTCTTCATGTTTTTTTTAAATAAAACGCCTGCGGTGTTAAGGAATGTGAGTGACAGGCTTAGTAACGGGGACTGGAATTATATCAGCATTAAAATAAAAAATCGCATGCCCTGGGCCGTTCGTATGGATGTCATCGACGAATTGCCCGAGCAGTTGCAGCAGCGGAATTTTAAGATAAGTCGTCGCTTTGCTCCTGCCGAGCAACAGGTATTGGAATATTCCATAAGGCCACTTGAGCGGGGTGAATATTATTTTGGCGGCATAAAGATCTACGTGAAGTCCATGCTTGGGCTTGTGCTGCGCCGGTATCATATTGATGCAGATGAAAAGATAAATGTATATCCTTCTTTTCTCCAGTTACGCAAGCACCAATTGCTTTCTCATGGCACACAACTGCATGAGCAGGGTAGCAGGCGAATACGCAAGACAGGACAGAGCATGGAGTTTGAACAGGTCAAGGATTATGTCTCCGGTGATGATATACGAACGATCAACTGGAAAGCAACGGCACGCAAAGGCATGCTGATGGTAAATAATTATGTGAATGAAAAATCGCAACAGGTCTATTGTATCGTTGATAAGGGACGTTTGATGAAAATGCCATTCAATGGGTTGAGCCTGTTGGATTATGCCATTAACAGCACACTGGCTTTGAGCAATGTTTGCCTGCAGAAACAGGATAAGATCGGGCTGCTCAGTTTTTCCAATAAAATGGGAACTATCATTGCTGCTGAAAGAAAACCTGTGCAGCGTGAAAACATACTGCAGGCGCTATTCAAAGAATCTACTGCATTTTTGGAGAGTGATTATGAAATGCTCTACACACAAATAAGGCATAAGATAAAGCAACGAAGCCTGCTGATATTATTTACCAATTTTGAATCGGTAAGTGGACTAACACGCCAGGTGAATTACCTGCGTTCCATTGCCAAACATCATTTGCTTCTGGTAGTATTTTTTGAAAACACTGAACTGAATTCGCTCTCCCGCCAAACGGCAATTAATACAGACGAAGTGTACAGCACTACCATTGCGGAAAAATTTGCATTTGAAAAACGCATGGTTGTAAAAGAACTTCAGAAATATGGCATCCTTTCTATCCTCACGCCACCGGAAAATCTTACCGTAAATATTATCAATAAATATTTAGAGATAAAGGCAAGGCAGGCGCTGTGATTAATTAATAATTGCATAATTGATAATTTATAATAATCATCAACTTCAAAAGAATTATAACGCTTTCACTTAGTGTGTGCCTGATCCTCCGTTATTGCGTAAATCAAACCAATTTGGAATGATTGCTGCATTTGGATAGATTTGAGTGGCGGCAATACAAACGTTGTATGCAAGCCTCGCATGACTGCAACCCGTTGCACCATTCCTTATTTTTTGCTAGTAAATAATACGAAGTGTGACAAGAAATAAATCTTAAATTACAATTAAAGACCAAGAAATATGAGGGAAAAAACACTTAGACTAATTGGAGGAATTTTTTTTATTTTGTTGTTTTTAATAGTATTAGCAGCCATTTTAAAAGGTTTTTTTCAATAACTATTTTATAAAACACTCCAATGTTTCTGTCATTTTTTAGATTTTCTATTTTTTATTATTGGGCTTATGTCTTATTTCAAAAACTAATAAAAAAACAGTTTTGCTCTCTCTTTAATCTGATTTATCCGACGGAAGGTTAATTTACTTTATTGTGTGCGGATAGTTTGGTTTCATTTTTTTTTATTAAGACAAAAGTTATTTTTGCGGCTTTTATCGAAAATGGAAACAACATTTAATCTGCAACTAAAAATAGAGTCTGCTATCCTATCAGTTACATTTCATTATAGATCGGCCTTCATTACACCAAAAGTATCCTATGTACCTTAAGTTTTCCGGAGAGCGCTAATTTGGTAGATTATAATTTCTTTTGAAAGAGAAAGATTTATTTGTCTAATAAACCTTTCCCCTTCACCAGATTTTTTTCCTTATCCCAAATTTAATAATTTTAAATCAACATACGTTAGCATTCTATGAGTAGTCGTACTGGCAAAGAGCTCACATTAATTAATTAAAACACAAAATATATGGAAGTTTTAAAAGGGCAAAGTGGTTATGATGAATGGAATAACCGTGGGGTCAATTTACGATTTTCTGGTACACCGGATTTTATTATTCCCGTGTCCGGCATAGAAGAATTAATGACGGCTGTTAATTTATGCCTGGAAAAAAATAAATAT
>JBDSEE010000216.1:0-14697 GCA_039920245.1 Ferruginibacter sp. | reverse complement strand
AAATTTTCTTTGAAACGTACATCACTAAAAGCTACCCATGAATTGCCACCCGGTTGTACATACACGCCAATATTAGTGCCTGTAAAAAATCCATAACCATTTACAAATCGTGCCCTGAAACTGTTGTCGGAGACTATATTCAGGTTAGTTGTGCTAGAAGCATCACCAATAATTAATGATCCTAAATAACCAAGTGTACTTACATGATAACCAATAGCAGTGGAAAAGTTTCCACTTGCTGTTGTATTATATCCCATAGCAGTGGAGTAGGCACCACTTGCTGATGTATTGTATCCCATGGCGGTAGAATATGAACCACTTGCGACTGAAATTGTTCCCATAGCAGTAGAATTTATACCACTTGCAGTAGTAGCATTTCCCATGGCAGCGGCACCACTATTATTAGCTAATGTACCATAACCTATAGCAGTAGAATACGCACCGCTTGCTGTATTTTGATATCCTATTGCTGTGGAATAATGACCGCTTGCATTGGTGGTATTACCTATTGCAGTGGAAAAATTTCCGGTTGCAAGTGCACGATATCCGATAGCAGTTGAAACAGAACCTGTCGCAGAACTACCATCCCCAATTGCGGTTGAAACACTTCCTGTTGCTGATGATTGTAATCCCATTGCATTGCTATATTGTGCTGAAGCCAAACTACCGTACCCCGTTGCAGTTGAAGCATAACCACTAGCTGAAGTATTAAATCCTATTGCATTGCTATATGGTCCGGAAGCAGTCACCAAATAACCTGAACCAAAAGAATAATCACCACGAGCAGCACTGCTATTTAATCCTACTCTAAATGCAGAATTCTTTGCATCATAAAACAAACTATTCCCTGAAAATGAGCTCACATTCACAGGTTGCTGTGTATTTCTATAAAGTGTTTTGTATAGCAATGCAAAGCCGCTCCCATTTATCCCATCATTATTACTCTTAAAAATTGAATAAAATTGAGTACCGCTAATGCTAATTTTACCGGTTGTATTATACCCGTTACCTACTGCATACCAGGTGGGATTTATTGACGTGGATGATTCTTTTATAATCAATGAATCGCCGGCTGCCAAATCCATTTGCTGGAAATCTAATTCAAAGCCTATGCAATTCGCAGTACTGTAGACAACTGCATAAGATGTAAGATTCCCAATGTAATTCCCTGCTGGTCCACCTGGATCATAAATAAGTCCCGTTGAATCTGAGCCTGTAAATGTTATCGTACTGGCATTTACCAATGTCTTGGTTTGTAAAGCAGAAGGCGCTGTATTGGTTGATAGGGCCGGCTCATTCACTAAGAGGTTTCCCATTACATGTAATTTATTGGCAGGCGAAGTGGTGCCTATGCCGATATTTTGTGCATAAGCAAACAATGGCAAAAAGAAAAAAAGAAAAATGAATTGTTTCATTGGTTTGATGTTTAATGCCTGATGAATTTATTAAAGTTGCCTGCAAATCGCTCATAAGTAATTGAACAAGTATAATTGTCATTTGAAAAATTGAATATTATTAGAACACGGGCAATAGGTTTTATGAGATAATATGATGCTCTTTAAAATTATATTTTATATAATTTCTACATACTGAAATTGAGTTTACGGTGGTGTTGATTGTATAAAAGGATTTGAAGGATAAAAATACTTTTCGCACTTCATTTAATTAGCCCACTCTTGCTCTTTTGGGGTATCTCTAAATATCAAAAGTCATTATGCTAAGCAACAGCTATATACTTAAAAAATTAAGGGTAGGACTTTACCTCCACAATAAAATGATTATTAAAAACTAGAGTAACTTTAAATATCAAAAACCTCATACTTAGCAAAAACTATATATTTAAGAAATTAAGGGCTAGCATTTTCGCTCCACAATGGAGACATCATTAAAATTTTGGAGCTGATAGATTTTAAAATAACCAAAGGTGCGCCGGGCGATTTTTTTCGCAATGAAGATAATCCCGGTTATGATGAAGTTGGCGACCAGGTGCTAAGCAATTTCCTGAACGGATTAATCATTTACAAACGGGGCCGATTGTTGGAACCAAAAAAGTATCTGAAAGAGGATGGAAATTTGCCCGGTAATGAAAGGAAAGATATTAAAAGCGGAATAGAAAAATGATCAAGGTATATTTAAGGCTTTCTGACATGCTGCAATTAGAATAGTTGCTTTGTTTCTAAGCAGGACGAAGTTTCACGGGCCATTATAAATTTCCATTATTTTATTCACTGCTTTAAAATTTAAATATCCGTAGTGTGAACTTGATACCAATATATTTATTTGGATTTTATGCCATGAATTAAATTAATTGATTCCAAACCTTCCCATTCGCATTATTTTAATTTTGACTCCAAGCGGATTAATCTTGCTTTCAGGTCGTTAAGCTCTTCCTGCTGTTTTATTAAAAGCAGCTCCTGCTTTCCTACAATTTCCGGGATGGCGGTTGCTGAACTGGCTTCGACCTGCCTGGTTAATCTTTCTATTATTAGCTGTTGTTCCTGTACAGCCTTTACCAGTGGTACAACAAATTCTGCATATCGAAGGCCATATAATCCTGATGGTTGTGAAGGCTTGTCCACGCCACTAAAGTTAAATCCCAGTTTTTGTGCTGCAGCCTCTACTTCCTGTGCAATAAAGCCGGCCTGTCGATAGGTGGCTGCATGCAGCAGGTCAGAAGCATTGCTTACATTCTTTGGCTGGTAATATTTATCAAGGCCTGGCAAATCGATATTGTAACTAACGGGCCTGAGCAGTTGTATAAATGACAGCCCTTTAATATCTTCCTTCACGCTTTGTTTATATCGGCCATCGGAAAAATTAGTCCAGCCCACCTGCCCCCCAATTGAGGTAACTGAACTATTGCCGATACGCACTTTATTGGAGGCATCTACTTTAGCGCCGGAGCCAATAGCCGTTGCATTCGATAAAAAATCTGCCAGAATATCTGCTCCATAGCCCAACGCTGTTAGGGTGGTTCCGGCAGAATTATTTTTTAGTGCTTCATACCCGCAGGCAGTATTGAAAAATCCTACGGTATTGCCGTACATAGCTATGGCACCCACAGCTGTATTGTTTGAGCCACTTGAATTGTTACGCATGGCTTCGGCACCCATGGCTGCATTATAGGC
This sequence comes from Ferruginibacter sp., assembly GCA_039920245.1. Classification (GTDB taxonomy): domain Bacteria; phylum Bacteroidota; class Bacteroidia; order Chitinophagales; family Chitinophagaceae; genus Ferruginibacter. The sequence continues at coordinate 11,569 of JBDSEE010000216.1, read as the reverse complement.
ACTAGTATTATACTGGAGTACCCTTTCTCCAATGGCTGTATTGTAACCACCGCTTATGTTGTTTGACAGTGTGTTAATACCCAAAGCAGTATTAAAGGTACCAGTGGTTACATTAGGCATTGTGTTCTGACCGATTGCAGTATTTGCTAAACCAGTAACAGCAGAACTGCCTGCAAGTAATCCAAAGAAAGTATTGCCACCGGTTGCCTGTATTTCGCCAGACCAGGTATTGTTGACCCTGAGTCGCAAGGGGAGGTTATCAGTAGTGCCTATAAAAGATGTGGAGGGGTTGGTGTTAGTATTCCCCGTTAATTTCCAGGTATTTCCACTTGCCGCCATTGTTTCCCATGTAGTGCCATTATAATAAGCATAGCTATTTGTATCTGTATCAAACAGCATCAGCCCCTGTGCCGGACTAGGAATGGCGATGCGCTCAGCACTTGTCATGCGTGGGATCAACATACCCTTGTCATTTGCGCTAACATCCAGTATGGCACTTGCATGCGCAGGCGCACCGGAATTGTTTATACTAACGCTTTGGGCATTAAGTGCCTGGTGTAGACTTGTTACAACCAAGAGGGACATAAAAACTTTGTTCATACTTTTTTATTTAGCTTAGAAAGTTACCAAATTTATACATTGCGGTGAAGGTAATTTTAGCATTCAATTGAGATCCGAATAAAATGTTTCTGTTATGAGTTGTTTTTAGTTTAGCAGATCAGGAAATGTTAGCTGTAACCAATCTTGTTACATGAGTGGAAAAATTTCCTGATATTATAAATGCGTTGAAGTTGAATACCTTCTTTTTGCAACCATTAAAATATGAACAATGACAAGCAGGACAACTACTAACAACAGAATGAGAATTTACCACCGGTACCTGGGTTTTTTCCTGGCGGGTATTATGGCAGTATATGCCATAAGCGGGATAACCCTTATTTTCCGGGATACATCCTTCCTGAAACAGGAAATGATTATCGAGAAAAAACTTGCTCCCAATTTGCCAATTGCAGAACTTGGCAAACAGATCGTCATACGTGACCTTAAGGCAGACTCAGAAGATGCAGACCAGATAAACTTTAAGAATGGAAACTATAACAAGACAACAGGTGCTGTAAAGTATAAAGTGACGGCGCTTCCTGTTATGATTGAAAAACTTACTCAACTTCATAAGGCCAGTACCAAAGAACCATTATTCTTCCTGAACGTATTTTTTGCGCTGTCACTTTTATTTTTCGTGGTGTCTTCCTTTTGGATGTTCCTGCCCCAAACAAGCATTTTTAAGAAAGGACTTTATTTTTCAGCTGCTGGTATTGTGCTCACGCTGGTATTGATTTACCTGAAATAGTGCCAATCAATTTATTAAGTTCATTTTTTTATGGAGTTTATCCAGGCTATCTGAATAGATTGCAATTCGATGTGTTCTTAAAAGGTAAGCCGATGATGAGCTGCTTTGTTGCATTTGAAAACTGATAGCGTTAGAAGGTCTTTTAGGCATATGACAGTCAATACAATTTGACTTTATTGATTCGCCCAGGCGGGCGTACTTAGGACAGAAATCAGCTTTGTCGGGCTCATGGCAGGTCATACATTTCCGGGAATAAAATCTCGTATCCTGGTCCGCATCCTTATGTGGATCGTGGCAGGTTCCGCAGGTCATCGTATTGATATTAAAACATTTGCTTTGCATCAGCAGGTTGTATTGATTGCCATGCACATCGAGCCCGCCGGTGCTACCTCCAAAGGGCATAAAAAAATATCCAAGGCTATCGCCCATAATAAATTCAAATCGTGACTGAATCTTCATTTTATCATTGCCCGAATGACAAATAGCGCAAGCATCCAATTTTTGCTGAGGTAATAAAAGGCTATTTTTTACCAGGAATGCTGCAGTGGTTGCATTAGGATTTTGCAAATGAAAATTCACATGATCAAGGGCAGGGCCATGACATCGTTCGCAGTCGATACCTACCAACAGGCTTTTAGGATCATAACTGGCATCTGAATTTATATTTGTGCTTTTAATAGCGAGATTTGAACTATGACAATCCAGGCAATCGGAATTTACCAGCCGCTGGAAATGTGGCTTGTTCACAGAGAACCCCGGGCTTGTCGCCCAGGCATTCAGACCTGTGTAATGGGAAACCGGCAACTCGTAAAGTTTATCATTTTGCCAGTAGAGGCTTGTTTGTGCATGATGCCGACCAAATAAAATATCAAATCGATAAGCTTTTTTTTCCTGGCCCATTTCATACAATACCTGGAACCAGCCGCTGTCTCTTTTCTCCATGACCAGTTTGGTAATGCTGTCATAATTGAAAGTATTTATTCCGGGGCTGAAGTTGCCGAGGATATTCTGAGCGTTAGCGACGGAAGTTGCGTGGTAGTGAGCCGTACCCAAGAAGGAATCATAAATAGCCTGGTGGCATTGGCGACAGGTGGCTGCGCCGGCAAACGCTTTTCCTCGTGGATCTTTTCCTTCCACAGGGTTAATACATTTTGATAAAATGAAGACAAAGCCAGCCAGCAAAATCAAAACATTCAGTGATCTTTTATGATGCTTCATCATTAAATTAAATGAACAGAAAGATAGATAAATTTCAGCGGGCAGGAAGCAATATATTGAAATGAAGTTTAACCAAGGGCCGCCATTAAAACCGGTTTACTGGTGACATTGAAAGGCAGTGCCAGTAGCAAAATACCTGGTGCAACTGTTAAGCTTTGTAGAGCTGCCAATGATTCCATTGCGACCAAGGTATCAAATTCAACAGGCGTTGTTTTATTTTATGGCATGAATCCAACGATCTTTTAATAGCATGCTGTAAAAGGATGTAAAACAAACCGGAATGGCCAAATTAGTATTGGCCGTACGCAGATAAATGGAAGGGCTCTTAACGGATATTATGAAAAGACTGGTTCTTCATTTAGGGCGATGGTATTGAGGGGGCCTTATTAAATTACCCAAAGTCGGATATTCACTTTCTGCATACCGAAAAGATCGGCCAAGCAGGCAATGGCAATGATTCAAGAATATATATTAGTTGCGGGGATATCAACAGAGTTGCAGGTTACAACTCCCATGATTCTGTTTTGTTAGTTATTTTTTTTAAGTTAGACCAATTCCAACCACACAGCTGCCGTATTTTGCCGCTCCTATATTTGCTAAACTCTCCTTACCAAGTACTTTATAATATATTAACAAGCTGATAGTCAGTTAAATGTATTAAATTTTAGTACTATTATATCCAAACTACAGTTTAATACTATACTACTTTGTATTGCATAGTACAATAGATAACCTTAGCTTTGTGGTATCAAAATCAAAAAAAGAAATTTTAAAACAAACATTTAAAAATCAAAGTCATGACAACTCAACTAAACAATTCATCTAACGAATTAAATGAAGTAACAGTAAACACTTTGAAAGTAGTAGTAAGCGCAAAACGCAGCGTGCAAATCAAAAAAGCATTTACTGCAGCCGAGTTATGGAACATTCAACGCAGGAGGAAGACCCGTAATTTTTACAGCACAAGAATCGCATGCTAGGAAACGGGGTTCAAGAGGTTTAAAGGTTTAAGAGGTTCTAATATTTCAAGAGGGTGAAGAGGTTGAAGAAATTCAGGAGGTTCTAAAGGTTTAGAAAGGGATCGTTTGCAAAACTTTGTTAATCTGCATCTTTTTAGATTTCCTTCGCATTTTTTGATGGTCATAGCATTCATCTTTGATCATTAAATATCTACAGCCTTACCTATGAAAAAAATAATTCCACTTGTAGTGATGAGCAGTCTCGCATTACTCAATTCTTCTTACATCATCAAAGACAGTCCATCGGAAATAGCAAAACAATTAGTATTTCCCGTCACCGGCGACCAGGCTAATATCGGTAGCGTATGGGGTGACGAAAGGGATGGCGGTAAGCGCAGGCATGAAGGCATCGATATTTTTGCTGCAAAAGGGACCTATGTAGTTGCCATAAGTGACGGATACATTGAAGTGATCGGAAATGATGATATAGGGGGTAACAATATTACCCTTCAACCTGATGATTATTCGTGGAATGCTTATTATGCGCACCTTGACAAGATTTATGTAAACTCAGGGCAGCGGGTAAAAAAGGGTCAGCTGATTGGCTCAGTTGGAAATACGGGTAACGCCAAAACTACGCCGCCGCATCTTCATTTTGGAATCTATACAAGTAGTAATGTTGCCTTTGACCCTTTGCCTTATATAAAAACCTCGCCGAAAATAACAACTCCTGTGCAGGCAGATAACACAGAAATAGCCAGGGCACCAGCTCCCAAAAAACAACAGGCACCTGTCGTAAAAAAAAGCAGCACTGATAAACAAGTGGAAACTACCATTAAGAATGCCGCCGTGCAGGTGATCACCAATGCGATATTGCGGAAGATTCGTATCCGGCTTTAAGAAGTTATTTCTCAGCTACCTGAAAAGTAATCGGCTGCCTCCGATACGCATTTACTTTTCTGCCAGCTTGCGATGCTGGTATCCATTTCGGACTTTTCCTAATAACCCTTACTACTTCTTCTTCCATTCCATAACCATAGCTCGTTTCTGGAGTAATATCAGAAATGTTTCCGTCTTTTGAAATGATAAACCTTACAACTACCTGGTAAGTTCCGGCAGGCGCCTTCTTTTTGACAGGAATATTTGGCTTAAGATTTTTTTGCAGGAATTCAATCCAGCCAGTCCTGCCTCCAGGAAAGGCCGCTTCAATTTCTACCTTTTCAAAAATCTTTTCAGCGTTTACTGCTGTATCATTTTTAGCGCCATTGTCTTGTGAAAATCCTGCCGATGCATTTAGCATTAGGATAAGCGTAGCCAGTATTGGAAGTTTCATATACTTAATTTAAAATTTTATAATTCAGCAGCAATTTTGTCTATAAGGGTTTTACCCATTGTAACTATTGATGCATCATATTGATCAAGGTATTCAAATGTTTTCTTTTTAAGCGATTGAAACATGCCCAGAGGAATTCCCTTACCTGTGTTTGTAAGTGTTATCAAACCTGTTTTTAGTGCAGTATTTTCTGCATTGAAAACTTTGTAAGCTACAACCATGTCTTTTTCTTCTGGTATGATGCTTATTTTTTCCCAGCTAAATGCATACACTACCAACACTACATGCTCCTTATTATCAATAGCAAATTTGGTGGGAATTTTTCTATAGCCAATTATTTAATTTTTAACCCTTCCGTATCTTTGCCGTTTTGATGAAGTGTAAGGCTTTTCATCTTTCCATTAGAGTCTTTATTAAAATCTATACTTGCCTTTACTACTTTCAAATAAAAAGTTCCTGGCTTCTCTTCAAATATTTCAAATTTTGACTGGCCTGTTGCCTGGGCAAAAAGATGGTTTCCATCGGCAGTTACTTCTATTTCAAAACCTGGTTGTAATTCATAACTGCCAACATATTGTTGAATGCTGGCTGCGTCTAAAATAACAGGGGCTTTTTCTTCAGTTGCTTTCCTGGTTGTTTCTGCTCCTTTAGACCTCCTGATGCGGTCTTTCAAAATAACTGTTCTTTTACCTTTATCTCCTGCGAATTCATATTGCGAAGTGATTCCAGTAAAGTTGAAAGTTGCTGCAGATGTTGGTATAAGTTTAATTTTAGAACCGCCTTCCCGCTGGCTATACATTTCTCCATTCTCCAGTGTTACAGATCTTAAAATGTTTCCTTCATATTCATAAGTGCCAACCCATTGGGCTAATTGTTGTGGCGTTAATGAAACAGGTTTTAATTCTGTTGCTTTTGGAAGCATTATTGTAGCCATTTTCAGGGCTGCATCACCTGGTCCTCCTGCGGAACTATTAGTCAATACAATTACATAAACATTTTCGCCGGGCAAATAAATACCCATCGTACTATAACCAAAAATACCACCACCATGCTCTATACTTGGCCTCCCATTGATCTCGTTCGGCTCCCAGCCATAGCCATAAATAATGGGCTCTCCCTTATTGATAGTATAGTTTGTAAATGCTTTTTGTTTGCTCTCCTTTGTTATAAGTATATTGTTATGTATGGCCTGGCTCCATAGCAACATGTCATCTACCGTAGACATCAATGATCCCGCAGCATAAGGTAAAGTAAGGCTTAAATAGTCCGCATTTTCAAAACCTGTTTTTGTTGGTTGGTAACCCGTTGCCCGATTGGGTATAATGGTTGACATACTCCCGTAATAAGAATGTGCCATACCCAGTTTTTTAAAAATATTTTCTTCAATGAATGATGCATAGGATTTCCCGGATGCTTTTTCAATAATATACCCTAAGATAATATACCCTGAATTATTGTAATGCCATTGTGTTCCCGGATCAAAATCCATGGGTTCATTCTTGAAAACATTTATCAGTTCAGTAGGGGTCATGTCGGTGCGGGCAATCTTCATAAAGGAAGGCAACTCTGTATAACTCTTAATACCAGATGTATGTGTGAGCAACTGATGTATGGTAATTTTTTTTCCATGGGTGGGATAATCAGGGATGTATTTAGTGATCTCATCATTCGTGCTTAGCTTGCCCTGTTCTTCCAGCATAAGAATAGAAACGGCTGTAAATTGTTTGGTTATGGAGCCCAATTCAAAAACATTTTCAGGCTTCATCATTACATCAAGTTCCAGGTTTGCCTTTCCAAATGCTTTCCGGTAAATTGTCTTTCCGTTTTTAGCAACCAGCGCTACTGCACCAGGGCCGTTGGGTTTGTATTGAGTAAGCAAGATCTCGTCAAACTTAGCATCCAGGGATTGGGCATTGATATTGAAAGCGAAGGCAAAGGTTATAAAAGTTGTTACCAATGAGTTTTTGATCAATTTCATAAAAACAGTTATATTATTTAAAAGATTGAAAATAATATTTAAGGTAAGAAATATTGCCTGTCTATCTTAGCTTTTTGAAATCATTATATCTACAGAACTTATTACTCTTTGGATGGCCTTTAAATATTTGTATCTTTCTCAAAACATTTTCACATGCGTTTATCATTACTCGTTTTAAGCTTAGCATACATGTATTCCTCCACCGCACAGGTCGTTATTAAAAATGTGAATGTGGTTGATGTAGAGAATAAGAAAATACTAGCCGGCTACACGGTATCAGTGCAGGATGGAAAAATTGTTTCGATTAATAAAGGCAAAAATATTTCAGCAGCGCCCAATACCCAGGAGATAGACGGGACTGGTAAATGGCTTATGCCGGGACTTACAGATGCACACGTACATTTTTTTCAAAGTGGCGGTTTATATACCCGCCCCGATGTAATAGACCTGCGTAAATATCAATCGCATGAAAAGGAACTGAATTGGGTACATAACCAGATGGATGACCTGCTGCGGCGCTATATGAGCATTGGTGTTACCTCCGTAATTGATGTAGGCGCTTCTTATAATTTCCTCAGTCAACGGGATTCATTTGCTCAAAAAAATTATGCGCCTTTAATTCGCATGACGGGACCTTTGCTTACAACCTGGATCCCTGATCAATATAAAACGCTAGGCAAGGAATCTCCCTTTGAACTAATGGTTACCGAAGAAGGGGTGCGGCAATCGGTTAGAAACCAATTGCCTTTACATGCAGACTTCATTAAGATATGGTATATCGTTTTGGAAAATGATATCGAAAAAGGAGCCAGGCGAAACTTACCCCTGGTGCAGGCTGTAATTGATGAAGCACATAAAAATAACCTTCGTGTAGCTGTTCACGCAACACAGCGCATTACAGCACAACTAGCAGTAGAATCTGGTGCTGATTTCCTGGTGCATAGTGTAGAGGATGAAGTGATTTCCAATGAATTTGTGCAATTGCTTAAGCAACATAAAACTGTACTCTGCCCAACATTAACCGTTGGAGCTAATTATGATAAAGTGCTGGGCGACCAATATCATTTTAGCACGGAAGAACTGGGCATTGCTAACCCGGTTACCGTAGCTACCGTATTAGATTATCCCAACCCGGATACTGCGCTTGCCGCCCGGTATATTAAGTCTATAAGAGCAGAGAAGCGGCTTGGAAGAGAACTTAGGACTGATTCAATCATGAAACAGAATTTAAAAAAACTGACAGAAGCTAGTGTTACCATAGCAGCGGGAACAGATGCAGGGAATATTGGTACGCAGCATGCCGGATCTTATTTCCCGGAAATAAAAGCGATGCAGGATGCAGGAATGAGTAACTGGCAGTTGCTGGAAGCGGCTACTCTTAATGGTGCAAAGGCAATGGGGCAGGAAAACGAGTGGGGTAGCATCAGCAAAAATAAACTGGCAAATATGCTGATGCTGTCAGCTAACCCATTGGATGATCTTGCCAACTGGAAAAAAATTGATTGGGTTATAAATAAAGGTATTGCTTTCAAGCCTTCCTCTTTTATATTGACTACTCCCGAGATGCTTGCTCAACAACAACTTAATGCATATAATGCACACAACCTTGAAGCTTTCCTTGCGCCTTATGCAGATGATGTGGAAGTATTTGAATTCCCTTCCAAACTCATTATGAAAGGGAAGGCAAAAATGCGTGAGGAGTATGAATTCATTTCCACCGTTCCTGGTTTATATTGCCAGCTTCTCAACCGAATTGTGGAAGGCAATACCGTAATAGACCAGGAAGCCGTTTATGGTTTTGGCAAGAAACCTATTCATGTGATAGCCATGTATATTATAGAAGCCGGTAAGATCCGGAAGGTCTATTTTAAACAGTAGTGAACGAAATAAAAAAATGCAACATAAATTGGGCTTGATCCCGCCTGCACATTGTTGCTACCGCTTGTGTAATCCTGGATTTTGTTTCATTTTAATGTATAGTTTTGTTCTCACTTCAACAGCCATCCCACTCAACTTTATTGTGACAACTTATAAGCATCGATAATGCTGTAATTTTTTTTAACCAGTAAATTATTAGTCATGAAAAAGTCTATTATCTTTTTTTGTTTAACCGTATTTATTACAATTACCTCTTGCAGGCACCACAATGATACCAGTATTAGCTTCAGGGATGCAGAACGTTATTATTCGATGAACGCATATTTCAACAGGAATCAGACAAGGAAACTAGAATACTATCTTGACAGGAAGCTGAAAAGGGAAAATAATTTTTCTTTTGTAAATACTGATGTGAATGATATTGTGAGCCTAGATAATAATGCTTCATTTTATTTGAGAAAGACGCCAGGTCATATTGAAATAAAAATTGACAAAGATGCAAATTCTTTTGCTGCTTACCAGCGTGTGAGGTCGCTATGTGAGGGTATGAAGGAAGTAATTACCCATTAATATTATCAACAATTTCTTCAGTGATAAATTGGAAAAATAAAATAGATACATGATTTTTATGTATCTATTTTATTTACATTTCCAAAGCCGTTTTGTAACAGATAATGGCTTATTACAACCCATATATGTTTGCATGAAACAATAATACTGCTCCATAAAAAAGGATCAGAGGCTAAAGTCATTGAAAGAATACATTGAAAAATTTTAACAGGATCAAATCTTAGTTTATATAATGGAACCAAATTTAAAACTGTATGCTCGCTCCTAAAAGATCTGTTTGATGGGTACGGTATATAAAAACGGGACAGAGGCATAAAATTCAGTTTTCGGGGTATTCTATCAATTTATTACTGCTAATGAATATTTAAATACTATGCCAGTTTATAAAAGACAGTAAAACAATTAAAAAAAAGCGTGGGGACGAGCTATTGAGGAAATTAATTCTACGGCCTGTATATATTTTTTCCTTTTTGATGACATTGTACTGGTTAAAAGAATATATTCAAAAAGTAAAGTATCCAGCAGGGTTAGGTTTATGCTCTTATATGGAGGAAGCTTTATGAACAGGTAAAATGGGCAATTGTTTTTTTGAAGAATAAACTGCAATGAAACATGCGCCAAAATACATTATAAAGGAAGTGTAAAAAACAAAGAGAAGAACCAAAACCATGGAACCGGATGCCCCGTAAAGTTGGCCAATATTACCATTTATAAGCAGGGAGCGCAATAAAAATCTTCCTCCTGTAAACAAAAGGCCTGTAAGTAAGCCACCCCATATTGCGGCTTTCCATGTTGGCTTACCATCTGCCAGGTAACGGAAAACGAGGATGAACCATGCAGCCACAATTATTACACTGGTTATTTCACTGAACAAGCTCTTAAAATAAATACTATAGTCCGGCAGAATCTTTTCAAAATAACCACCGGCAATTAATTCCAGGCTTTTTAAAAAAAGGTCCGCAAAAAAAAGAATTCCTACAAGCAAGATGACTGCGAATGATTTTAACCGGGAACCCAGCCTAAAAAGAAAACCCGGCCTATCCCTAACCGTAATCTGCCATATCTGGTTTAGAGAATTTTTTATAACAATAAATAACGTGGTTGCAACGAAAAGTAAAAAGATAAAGCCAAAAACGATAACGTACCAGTTATCATTAAAGCCACGAATACTTCTTATTACTTGTCGCACCTGTTGTGCCCCGTCTGCTCCAAGGTTATGAGAAAGATTTTCAATCAATCCTCTCCCGACCTCCCGTGGCCCGATAAGAAAGCCGAATAACTGGGCAAGAATAAAAACGATAGGCGGTAAAGCAAAGGTTGTAAAAAAAGCTGTTGCGCCCGCCATTCGCATAGGATCATTCTTTCGCAGTAATATGAGCGAAGGGATAAGACTGCCGCCCAGGATCGATATCTCAGTAGGTTTACCTTTCATTTATTTTGTATGCTGGTAAAGATAATTTTTACCCTCGAAATTATGATCAGCGTTTACCATAAAAGTAAAAAGATGAAGCCATTAGCTTCATCTTTTTTAATTCCTTTGCTGATTTTGTTAATAGCGCTGTACGATTCGGAATAAAAATCTTTTTGGCTCGCTTGTCACGCCAGATGCTGTACGCCTTGCTTTCAGCATGTCGGATTTCCAATAAGCGGCTGCTTTGGAACTATCCATAATGGCAGTTACCAATCTTACTTTATTATTATCATCTGCGTCATGGCCATAAGCTCTTTCAACAATTCCATTATCCATTCTTTCCTGTTTGCCTTGTTCAAATGCCTTTACCCAGGCATTCCAGTCTTTTACAGAGAACACTGTTTCTGAACGAACCTGTGAATTGATAACTGCATTATCTTGGTAAGTCATCGTAATCATTTCTGCATCCGGTTTTCCAATCACGCCGCCTTTCTGCATGGCTTGCTTCAGGCTGGGATCCATGGAAAATGCTTTTGCCTTTGCCATATCGTCTGCCTTAACTGCAACGAGGACCATATTAGAATCTTCCAGTCCACGACCGATCACATAATTGTGCACACCCATTGCCAATCTCATAGAGTCATGAGCATCATAGGATGCTTTCCATTTTTCAAAATTGCTTACTTTATGTTTTACCACCATCATAGCCTGTTCTGTTGTAATGATGGTGGATGGAGCAGCTGGTTCAGGAGTTGTTGTTGCTACTGTACTGTCGCTCATTGTGTTGGTATCAGTCTTTTCTTCATTTCCATTGCAGGAAATAAAAAAAAACAGGGCTACCGTAATTAAAGACACGGGAATAAATCTTGATGAC
>JBDSEE010000215.1:0-3990 GCA_039920245.1 Ferruginibacter sp. | reverse complement strand
ACAGGAAAAACAATATTTGATTGGATTTCCTTTTGACAAAAATGTGAGCCTGGAAGGTGTGTTCACTGCACCTTATTCTTTAAGCAACACTGTTGCCCGGGATACAGGTACTTTAACTGTTCCAGCTTTTAATCCTGCAAATCTTATCACTCCTCCACCTGGTGCTACTCACTTCCGTTTATTGGTTGCCTTGGGTTGTGTTTCCGATTTTGCTTTCAATGCACAAACAGGAACCTATGAACCGATAGATGTGGCCAACAATGAGCTTTCAGATGTTGCCTACTCTGGCTACCTTGATTTAAGTGCTGCAATTGCAACGGCAACTGTAGTCACAGCAACTTTACCTGGCACCCCAACTATTACTACTGACGCCAGTGTATTGTTCTGCATTGGGATAGAATTTTATCAACAGGTAGGTGCTAATTATTATCTGTTCAATTCAGGTAATGCGTTAAAAGTTGCTGACATTTTCTAAGCGTTAAATATTACGTCAAATAACAGCCCTGTATTTTTGCAGGGCTTTTTTGTGCTACTACTTTTCACTGTTTTTTCTATTAAGATGCTTCATGGTGCTTTTATGGTAGGGTCAAGGGTGGCTTATGGCCGAAATAATGCCAAGCCAGGGAAAAGCAAACTAAAAAAGCAAAGCCCTAAAAGGGCCATGCTGATAACTGACGACGACCAGATGAAAAAACATACAAGTGCCAAACAGGTGATAACAAATAAGCGACATGACCCACAGACTGAAAGCTAACCGGAAGACGACGGACATGCCTACTGAAAACGACATGTGGTAAAGGTGATGGCGGTGAAAAAAAGCCACTGCTGAACGGACAAACTGCCAAACGCCGACTGGTGATGATACGAAGCTGCTTTTGCATAATGTGAATTTTTATAAGCATCTCTCCAGTGAAGGCAGAGAAAAAAACCAAAAGGAAACGGAATAAAAGATGGGACTGTGTGCCGGGTATGTGTTTATGCCGTAGTCTTTTTGTTTTTTATTCAGGCTATGTGCTTAGCCTGCCGTAACTATTTTTGCTTTATAAAAAACACAATTAGCAAAACAATTCTTTATTTTCCGTTACCGTAATTTGTTTACTGCTTATCAGTAGCACGAACGAACATAAAACTTTATAAGAACTGCTTATGCATCAATAGCGCAAGTGAAATAGCATTTCCAAAAGGAAACGGAATAAAGGATGGAGTTGTGCGGTGGCCTTGTGTTTATGCCGTAGTCTTTTGGAAACCCAAAGGGCTTGTGCTAATGAACGGGCTAAATTTGCATCCGCAGTGAATGAAAATAAAAAGTCTTATCGGCACCTTTGAATGAAACATTCAATTATTCTCCACAACAGATCTATCACGGGGATTACTTGTAAAAGTTTCTTCAATAACTTGTTGAAATTTTTTTTATTCTTTCTGGACATAATATGCGCTTTAGTGCTGCATCTGTCCCTCAATGGAGCGGCGCTCCCAAATGTGCAATTACTTGTTCAAATCAAAAAGGACAACTGATGAGAATGACCTGAAATCATTATCCTTACTGCATCTTACCATTTTACTAATAATTATCTCTTTGCCTTTCTACCCTGTGCGGTGGCAAAAGGTAATAGCGCCTGCGGCCAAAACGAAGCATAGCTGTGTGGCACACTTGTCCACACTGTAGCCAGGGGCGTGCCGCCAAAAGCCAATGTAGAGAGGAACGAACGGAATTGGCTGCGTGCGCCTGCCACAGTGCTGGACTAAGAATACGCCGAAGGCGGTGATGGACAGCAACAGTGCGACGCAAGTCCCTGGCATAGGTTTTTGTTTTTATCGGGTTTTGTGAATACGGGCTCAAAAACTATGACAGGGACGCAGCTGTGGCAGGCCGCAAGGCACGCCAAATAATAGGCAGCGGGTGGACTGAATGCGACTGTAATGAATGTAGGACGTAGTGAAGTGAAATGGAGCCCAGTGAGTATTGTAGCGTTGGTTTGCGAAAAGGAATGTGCATCACTTGTGCTTTGCTGTGTGTGCTGGAAAGTGTGCCATGCCTCGTAGCAAATGGACGAGCTGCGAACGTGGTGTAATGTAGCGAAATGGGGGACGAAATGAATGAAGTGGCATGAAGAACACAAGTAGCTGCCCGAACGAAGGCTGTAGGAGCTGCAAGGAGTGTGACAAACTGCGTAGCGATAGCGAAGCACCCGAAGGGCATTGTCAGCTTTGCCAATACCTTAAAGGGTTATAAATAGACTTTATTGGCAATGCTGCAATGGTTTGGCGCATCTACTTGCCGACAAAGCCATAGTGAGACCTTATTACCTTGCAGCGTGGGCATTTGGAAGATCTTTAAGTATATATGCTAATTCCTCATTTAAAAGATAGGGCCTACTGACTCTTGTAATCATTTTAACTACCCTTTCTTGATGAATTATGGCTTATCCAGATTTTCCATTGACCATTTTGTTTTTTCAACACAGATGTTGCTACACCCTTTCGCTTTGCTTCTGTTTTATCTTTTGCAAGAACGATGTTGTAGCTATAAGTTTCAGTTGCAAAAGCATATTTACCTGCTACTTGCACATCCGCTTTGTGATCGCTGAATATGAATGAACTAAAATCTTTAAATTCTGGTGTCATGTGATGTTCTTTATAATGGGCGTAAGTGCCTTCACTACCGCCTGATTCAAAGATTTTTGAATCTGAAGTAAAAAGTTTTTCTGTTCCTGTAAAATCTAATTTTTCAAGTGAATTGTTATATTCTCTTAAAACCTTTTTGACCTCATCTACATCTCTTCTGGTTAACATAGCTCCATTGTCCTTGGTGGTCATGTATTTTTTTATTGCCTCCATCTCTGTACCTGCTTCTTTACTCTGACACAATAGGCTCAATGATAAAGAAGATAAAAATAATACTACAAGTAATTTTTTCATGTTTTGTTTTTTAAAAAGTAAAAGATGCGGGCAATAATGCCTGCATCTTTTTTAATGATCATTTATTAGTGGAAAGCCACTGCTTAAATTCACTGATGTCTTTTCGCTGGTCAGTTATACCTTTTTGAGCCATCTTTTTTAAACTGGCATTCATGCCGTTTTTAACTTCCATTTTAGACATTGAGATACCATCCTCATGGTGTTACGAATAAGGAGGTGATTTTACTACTCTTTTACATCTTCATATCAGCTTTCATGTTTGACTTTTTTACCGGTTTCGTTTTGACTAATGCCATACCACATTTTGGACATTTGCCTGGCTTACTCTTTACCACTTCAGGATGCATAGTACAGGTGTATTTAGTTGCTGCTGTACTGTGACTGTGATTGTGTTTTTGAACTGTTTTTTTTGCCTGAGCAAAAGTTGCTGTTGATGCTAATAAAATAGCAAAAGCCATGATAATTGTTTTCATTTTGTTTATTTTTAATTATGAATAAAAATTTAGTATGTAATTGTAATTCCTGCGCCTATACCCATATCACTATCGTAGTGGGTAGAAAGTGAAAGGTACTTGCCTAAAATATATCTGAATCCTGCTGCATATTCTTTATCTGTATTCAGCATCCACATAAAACGAACCCTGGGAGAAACTGGAATATCTTCTCTTGATAACTGAAAGCGAAATTTGCCATCACCATCAACTCTAAAATCAGCAATGGTTAATGTGGGTAATGTATATGCAATACCAGCTACTACAGTACTACGATTATTTTTATTACTTTTTTGCCCAAACCAATTTTTTTCTTCCCTTCCAAAAATGTTTTTTACGCTACCGCTTAAATCAAAAAAGTTCTTTTGTTGCATGCCTTCGGTTTTGAAATGATAATCATACCCTACATAAGGATAGACCCATTGATTTCTTCCAAGATACCGTCCTATCATTGTTTCACTTTCATAACCGTGATCGCTATGGTACCCCAAATGCCAAAGGGTACTCGCTTTCCACCTTGTTTGCGCAAACATAAATTCACCATCGCTGCCGTTGGTTTCTAATCCAATTCTGCCCATTG
>JBDSEE010000214.1:0-42254 GCA_039920245.1 Ferruginibacter sp. | reverse complement strand
TCCCAGCCAGGCAAAACTCCTTCTTTATAACTGTAAGTATTTGGATTGAAAATAATCAAAGGGCCATAAGTTCCTATGAATAAAGTATCTCTATTCAACGCCAATAAACTCCAAATAATATTTGAACTGGGGTTTATTCTTTTAAAATCAAAATGCTTTATGGTTTTGCCTTCTTTACGATCAAGGACAAATAATCCTCCCTTGCCACCTACAAATATTTTATCATTTATTAACCTTACCTCTCTAAACAAAAGATCAGTTGAATCACTCTTAAAGGTTGACGGAATAGAAATTTTTTCAACAATACCACTCTGAATTTTCTCTTTGAATAAACCCTTATTTGTTCCAATCCATATCCTGCCTTCTCTGTCCTTCAAAACTGCTTTGCAAATGTATTTTTCAAATTGAAGTTCGGAATTAAAGTAAAATGTCTGTGAAGCCTTATTATAATTAATAAAATAAAAACCATTTTCTTTTCCACTGATTGCATACAGCGTATCAGATAGTTTGAACATTTTCGACCGCCAGTCAAAATTCTCCCGCTCAGCTCTGGAAAGTTTTATTTCAACATAGTTCCTTTTTATTTTATTAAAATAATTAAGTATAAGCACAGAGTCTTTCATAATTATAAAACTTTCTGCATTTCCGAATAATGTTCTAAACCGAATATTAGGTTCAATTGTTTTTAATAAGAACGGATCTTTATTTTCTGTTATTGGCGTCAAAGTTTTTTTCTTTGCTTGGTAAAATAGCGTGCCCTTTGCAGTGGATAAAATATATTCATCGTCATTCATTTTTATGAGAGAATAGCCAAAGGCAAAGGGTTTTGATACGGCTTCCGCAGCAGAATAATAATCATAGCGAAACAAAATTTTACCTTCTGCATTCATCATATAAAATCCTGAGCGGGTAAGCAGGTAAATATTACCGTTTTGGTCAGCATCCACATCCATAACAACATTTACCTTGTAAGCATATTTAAGACTATCCGCAGGTATGAGGATCGTTTTTGATTTGAGGGTTTTTGTATTAATTGTGAACAAACCCGTAGTTGTGGAAGCGGCCAGTACATTACCCGGCAGCATGGTAAGTTTTGTAATGTAGTCTTCTGGCAGACTATTCTTGTTTGAGTCTGCATAAAATTGCATAAAATAATTCCCGTCATATCTATTCAGCCCTTTTTTTGTAGCAATCCATATAAAACCGAAACTATCCTGTATTATATCGTTTACCTGGTTATTGGTAAGTCCTTGCCGCATATCCAGTAACGAAAACTTATTTACATCCAACTGCTGTGATGAGCCATTGAGGACACACCCCAGAATTAAAAGCAGGTATAAAGTTGTTGTTTTCAAAATTTAGTAATTGGGAAACAAAGAAACCAAAATACAAGTCTATTTACTATCCGTAAACAAGGCAAGTGCTGCCTTAAAATAAAAGCTGATTTCCCTTTTCACATTTTGGTTGCTTAAATTATCAAAATTTTCCCATTATAACTGAAAAAGTTGCATGATTTCCTTGCCCGTTTATAAAAAACGGCCCCGAATTTCTATATGCACTATATCCTTAACCAATCATTACTCAATATCTTCATGGTTCAAAATATTGGTTATGAAAAAATATCTACTGCTGATAATTACATATTCATTGCTGCAAAATATTTCTCTCGCACAGCCTTATGAACCATCATTTTTCAACAATCTTCGCTGGCGTATGATAGGCCCGCATCGTGGGGGGCGCACCGTTGGCGCTGTAGGTGTACCCCAGCAACCGAACGTATTTTACATTGGTGTAAACAATGGTGGCGTTTGGAAAACGAACGATTATGGCCGCACGTGGTTTCCCATTTTTGACGACCAGCCAACAGGGTCTATTGGTGATGTAGCTGTATCGCCATCCAATCCAAATACCATTTATGTGGGCAGCGGCGAAGGTTTGCAAAGACCCGATCTTTCAGTTGGCAATGGAATGTATAAGTCAACTGATGCAGGCAAAACATGGGCACATCTGGGGCTGGAGAATGTACAGCAGATAGGTGGCCTGGCCATAGATCCTAAAAATGAGAACAGGGTATTTGTTGCTGCGCTCGGGCATCCATATGGTCCTAATCTTGAAAGGGGAATTTATCGATCAACAGATGGCGGCAAAACCTGGGACAAAGTTTTTTACATAGATGAAAATACAGGTGCTATACAGGTAACTATTGATCCAAAAAATTCAGATATTATTTATGCGGATATGTGGGCGGGCAGGCAAGGGCCCTGGGAGAATGGAAAATGGAATGGCGCAGAAAGTGGTTTGTTTAAATCAACAGATGGAGGAGCTACATGGAAAAAATTAACTCAAGGTTTACCCACAACAAAAGAGGGTTTATCCAGAATAGGATTCGGCATTGCACCATCAGATCCTAATCGTTTGTATGCCACCGTTGATTGCGGAAATCATGGAGGCATTTACAGGAGCAATAATGCTGGCGAATCCTGGACGTTGATGAGTACGGATGAAAGGTATTGGGGACGTGGTGAAGACTTTGCAGAAATAAAAGTAGATCCAAATAATGCAGATATTGTTTACTCTGCAGATGTGGTAGTTTGGAGATCAGTCGATGGCGCCAAAACATGGAAAGCTTTTCGGGGTGCACCCGGCGGTGATGATTACCACCGCATCTGGATAAATCCGCTCAATCCGCAGGTTATGCTCATTGCAAGTGACCAGGGAGCGATCATTACTGTAAACGGCGGAGAAACATTTTCTTCCTGGTACAATCAACCAACAGCACAAATGTATCACGTGAGTACCGACAATGCATTCCCGTATAATGTATATAGCGGCCAGCAGGAAAGTGGTTCTGTAGGCATCACTTCCAGGGGAAATGATGGGCAGATAACTTTTCATGAATGGCATCCGGTAGGTGCAGAGGAATATGGCTATATAGCTGCAGATCCATTAGATCCCAACATTATTTATGGCGGTAAACTATCACGCTTTGATAAACGTACGGGGCAGGCACAAAACATAGCACCCGAAGCTGTTCGCAGCGGGAAGTATCGCTTCTTAAGAACAGCGCCTGTGCTATTTTCTCCGGCAGATAATAAAACTTTATTCTATGCAGGTAATGTACTTTTTAAAACATTAAATGGAGGAAAGAATTGGCAGGTGATAAGTCCCGACCTTTCAAGAGCAAGCTGGGACTTACCCGCAAACATTGGCATTTACAAAAATGATAACCAGAAAACAATGCCAAGGCGGGGCGTGATCTATACTGTAGCACCTTCGCCAAAAGATATCAATACTATCTGGTGTGGAACCGATGATGGATTGATACAGCTCACAAAAGATGGGGGGAAAACATGGAAGAATGTTACACCACCTTCTATCTCTTCATGGAGTAAGGTATCCCTAATGGATGCAAGTCATTTTGATGTGAACACCGCCTATGCAGCGGTGAACCGCATTCGTTTGGATGATATGCAGCCGCATATTTATAAAACAACTGACGGTGGAAAAAACTGGAAGGAGATTGTATCCGGTTTGCCCGCCGACCCAATCAACGTAGTAAGGGAAGATCCCATTCGCAGGGGTTTATTATATGCCGGAAGTGAAAAAGCAGTATTCGTTTCTTTTGATGATGGGGAACACTGGCAGTCATTAAGATTGAATATGCCCGCAACATCTATACGTGACCTGGTAATAAAAGATGATGACCTGGTCATTGGTACACACGGCAGAAGTTTTTGGATATTGGATAATATATCATCTCTACGCCAACTAACTTATAAACTGGTCAATCAAAAAATGGTAACTCTATTTAAGCCGGCAAATACTTATCGTGTACGCTGGAATATGTGGACAGATACGCCGCTCCCGCAGGAAGAACCAGCAGGGGAAAATCCACCCGATGGTGCTATGATAGACTATTATCTTGATCAGCCAGTTAAGAATATAACATTGGAGATATTGGATGTAAAGGGAAATAGCATACGTAAATATTCAAATATTGATACGCTTTACAAAATCCCTGATGTGAACATTCCTCAATATTGGATAAGGCCCCAGAAACTTTTATCGGCCGAAAAAGGTACCCAGCGTTTTATATGGGATATGCATTATAGTCCATTGAATATTCCTGCCAGTTATCCTATCAGTGCTACTTATAAAAATACTGCACCCAATGAATCATCGCCCTGGGTAATGCCTGGTATTTATACTGCAAAGCTTACAGTAGATGCCCGCCTGAATGACGAAGTCGGGCAGGGTAAAACATTCATTCAAACTTTCACCATAAAAATGGATCCCAGGGTAAAAACTTCCAATGCAGATCTGCAGCAGCAACATGATTTGTCTTTTATGCTATACAAAAAGCGCCTCCAGTTACTAACGGCAATAGATGAAATAAATACTTTCAGAAACAGGATAAAACAACGATCCTCCGACCCGGCGAACACTGAAAAATGGAAAACTTTAGATAATGACCTTGCAAACTTGCAAAGTAATAACAGTGGTTCGCTAAGTAACATGATCAGTTTAAATAATGCGCTCGGCTCTATTATGAATATTTTGCAGGAAACAGACATGCCTCCTACAACCCAGGCTGTGGATGCGGCACGGCAGGCAACAAATGCTTTCAACATCTTATGGCAACATTGGCAAAAACTTAAAGCAACAAAGGGCTTATAGTAATGGCTAAATCATCGTAATAAAAAAGAGGCTCAAAATCGAGCCTCTTTTATTTATCCAAAATATTTTTACGGCTTACGCCCGATGGTCACTTTCAAAAATGGCTTATCCAGCACATCGTTACCTGCAACCGTAGCCGCAGATGGTGCAGGATTTTCTGCTGTAATTCTTCCATAGGTTCCACCTGTTATGTTCCTGATAGCACTGGCAAGGCAACTTTCATTTGTATCGCCCCAATCTTTATCCAATCCATCTGCAATAACAGCATTCACCGGCAGTCCATTAAAATAATTTCCCTCACCATTTTTATTTGTGGTGCGAAACGATACCGGGAACACATACCAATCACCTACTGGGATAGGAAAGAATCCTACTGGTTTTCCATGGGTAGCAGTCGGTCCAATAAGTTTTACATCCATATAGGGCCTTAAAGTATTTATAAGTAATTCACTTGCAGATGCAGTGCTGTTTGTAACAATAAAATAAATATCAGGCAGGTTCAGGCTTCCTGCTTTTCGGAAATAACTGGTTGTATTATTTGAACTGTTCTCATTATTATAAACCTGTTTCATCATCAACCCACCATTGGCTGATACGGGAGCCAGGTAATTTGCCATTTGCTCTGCAAAGGATACATACCCACCGCCATTATACCTCAGGTCAACAACAACATCCGTAACCTGCTGGCTCGCAAACTTTGTAAAGACCCGCTGTAATTCAGAATTCATCTGACCGGTATTTCCCAAAAACGAATTGTAAACAAGGTAACCTACATGCTGTGCTCCCAGGTTGTAAACTGTATCCAGATAAACTGGTTTCTCACTGTAATGTGCTGCTGCCAATGTCTTGCTTACACTGCTGCCATCAGGTGTGGTAAACACAAAACTGGTACTGGTGGAATAATAAACACTGTTTACAATATTGCTACTATTGGACGTGCTGATATTACTGCTGCCATTGATCTGCGTTATGCGCCATCCCCTGTGTATTCCGGCTTGCCCTGCGGGAGAATTAGGTTCTACCAGACGTACCCTAAGGTCTCCTTCTGCTTTGAAGAAAACTGTCAATCCAAAATCTCCTGCAGTATTGCTGCTGCCTGCAAGCGTACTCATTCCTCCGCTCACCTGGTCCCATTCTGTCTTCTTCATTGCAAAACTCCATTTATCAACTGGATTGCTAAAGCCAGGTTCGATACTAAAGGGCTGTAGGGCAGTCATAATTGCAGCAGGATCAGCATAACTCCTTGCATTAAAAGTGGAGGGGATCTGTGTGTTCCATAAGTAAACATCATTTGCATACATAAGGGAACTATCCTTTAATAATTCAGGACTTACGCTAACAGTTCCGCTGCTACCCGATGCAGGCGGCGGAGTTGCCACCAGGTCAAGGCTGTTTTTTTTACAGGCAGATAAAAATAATATTCCCATCGTCAAAATGGAAAACATGTGTTTGTTTATAGCTATCATATGGATGGTGAAATTTGATTTTTTATAGGGCAAAATTCTTGCAAAAACATGTTATATAAATTCTATTTAACATTCATTTACTTAAATAAATTACTAATACTTTTCCGGGTAGTTTTATGACAAGCCTTGGATTAGTTTGTAAAGCAAACAAATACCAAATGCTATTTTTCATAAATGAAGATGGATGCAGTTCACTGGCAATTCAGTCACACTTTAAATCAACCCTTAATTGCTGAAACGTCAAATTTATTGGTATGTGGCTCTCTCAAATGAGAAATTAATAAACCCGCCACGAAAACAGGAAGTCACAAAGTTTTGAATATTAGGTTCGTTTTACTTTGAGCCTTTTTGTCTTCGTGGCAAAATCTACTTTTGAGAGTGCCACTTTTTTTTAAAATTTCCGCTCACCAAAGGCATTAAAAATTTTATCTTCGTCCGCAATCAAGATTCCTTTGGCGATCAAAAGAACAGATACAGAAACTTTTTTACAGCTTGCCCGCCACCATCCCATATTAGATGTGCGCAGCCCCGCCGAATATGCTCATGCACATATCCCTGGTGCTTATAATCTTGCCCTATTTGATAATGAACAGCGGAAGATCATTGGAACTACATACAAACAGCAAAGCAGGGAAAAGGCCATCAAATCTGGGCTTGATTTTTTTGGCCCCCGTATGCGATTGATGGTGGATGAAGTGGAAATAATTGCCAAGGCAAATGGCATGAAAAAGGTAGACAGTTTACACGATACGGATGCACCCATTCTTTTGGTTCACTGCTGGCGGGGCGGCATGCGTAGCAATGCAGTTGCTTGGTTGCTTAGCCTGTATGGCTATAATATCTACCTGCTGGAAGGTGGTTACAAAGCCTATCGAAACTTCGTTTTAGAACAGTTTGACAGGGATTATACATTCAATATTATTGGGGGATATACTGGTAGCGGCAAAACCTATGCACTCAGGCAACTAATGGGACTAGATCTGCCGGTAATAGATCTGGAGGACATTGCAGGTCATAAAGGTTCTGCTTTTGGTGGCATAGGCAAGCCACCACAGCCAAGCCAGGAAATGTTTGAGAACCTGCTGGCCAAGGAATTACTAGCACTTGATAAAGATCGACCAGCCTGGATTGAGGATGAAAGCCAGCGAATTGGTAGGTTGAACATCCCCTTAGGGCTATGGACTACTATGCGCAGATCCCCGGTTTATTTTCTCGAAATACCCTTTAGCTCCAGGCTGAATCATATTATACACGAGTATAGCAGCCTGGATAAAGAAGAATTGGTAAATGCTATAGAGCGGATAAAGAAACGCCTTGGTCCGCTTGAAACCAAAACTGCTATTAGTTTTTTAATGGAAGATGACATACAAGGATGTTTTGATATATTATTGTCATACTATGATAAAACTTACCTTAAATCACTTCATAATAGGGAAAATATTGCCGAACTTTTAAATAAAATACCCGCTTATTCCGTTGATAGCATATTGAATTCAGTAAAAATTCTTGCATGCGAAACGGTAAAAAAATAATCTTTCTCCTTGTCCTGCTACCACTCAGGTTATTATCACAGGATATA
The DNA here is from genome assembly GCA_039920245.1 of Ferruginibacter sp. Classification (GTDB taxonomy): domain Bacteria; phylum Bacteroidota; class Bacteroidia; order Chitinophagales; family Chitinophagaceae; genus Ferruginibacter. The sequence goes on along the minus strand of JBDSEE010000214.1, from coordinate 34,532 downwards.
ACAGGTCTATGGCAAGGCACTTTGTACAATGATACCACCCGTTTATATTATAAATACGAGATAGGAATTAGTGAGGATAAAAAAGGAAAGCTTTCCGGTTTTTCACATACTTGGTTTTTACTGGATGATCAGCAGTTTTATGGCGTAAAAAAAGTAAAAGTGCGAAGGGCTGCTGATGGAAAATTAATTATTGAAGATGACGGTTTGATTGCTAACAATTATCCCGTATCGCCGGCAAAACACGTAAGGCAGCTAAATGTACTGGCGCTTGATGTGAATGATTCGGTAATGACCTTGTCAGGCCCATATAGCACTAATCGCACAAAAGAATATCGTAGCCTTACGGGCTCAGTTTTAGTAAGAAGAAAAAAAGATTTTCGACAAAGCGCTTTGGTACCTCACCTGCAGGAGTTGGGGCTAGATGAACAACTTAGTTTTGTAAAAGAAGAAAATAACATGTTGGCTGCCGCTGAAAAAAAGAAAATAACTGAGCAATTATTAGCACAGGAAGATGCTGTTGCTAAAATTGATTTAGCAAAAAAGGAAAATGCTTTGGCACAAGCACAGGCTTTGAAATCACAAAAAAATACTTCAGAGAAACAGGTAGTCAATAATAAACCTGTTGAGGCCATAGCAAAAAATGAAAATAAGAAACAGGCTGCTATCATTCAGCCCGTTATTAACGAAAATAAAATACTTGCTACCGGAGCAACAGCACTAGACAGGAAGGATATAAATCCGCAGACAAAAAAAACAAAAGATTCAAGCTTTGCGGTAACAAAAGTTTTCACGAGTGCTGAAAAAAATACTGTCAAAATAATTTCAGATGAGCCAAATGATAGCAAGCCAAAGGACATTGCAAAAATAGAAAACACATCTGCTCCTAAAACTGCACAGCCAATAGAAAAAGTAATTACTTCAGTAGCTATTCCACAAAAAGAATTACCCGCTTCTGAATATACTTCATCTGGAAAACTTACTTCAATAAGCCCAATACCTGTTGCCCGGAAAATAGATTTGCCTGCTGCAGAAGTGGCTAACAGGAAAACAATCTTACAACAAACAGTTTATTTCCAGACAGATAGTTTACAACTTGCTTTATATGATAATGGCGAAGTGGATGGTGACACGGTAAGTATCTTAATGAATAGTGAATTGATAATGGCCCGCCAGGGACTTAGCACCAATGCGGTTCGCAAAACTATTTACATTGATCCGAATGCAGACTCTATTCAATTGGTAATGTATGCCGAAAACCTTGGTGCCATTGCACCAAATACTGGATTGCTGGTTGTGCGGGACGGGAAAGATCTTTACGAAATCCGCTTCACTGGCGATCTGCAAAAGAATGCCGCAATCGTCTTCCGTAGAAAAAAGTAATACAATTTTTTTGACCATACTTTTCTTTGCCTCTTGGTTTTCTTTGTTTCTTTGTGTGAACTTTTCACAGGAAACTCATTATGATAAAACTTACTCAATACTCACGTGCTGCAGGATGTGGATGCAAAATAGCACCTGCAAAATTACAGGAAATTCTTTCTTCAAATACAGAATTTCCATTTTTTAAAAACCTTATCACCGGTAACACAGGAAATGAAGATGCTGCCGTATTTGATCTTGGCAACGGCGAAGCAATCATCAGTACAACAGATTTTTTTATGCCCGTAGTAGATGATGCATTTGATTTTGGCAGCATTGCTTCTGCCAATGCCATCAGTGATGTTTACGCTATGGGAGGCACGCCATTAATGGCAATTGCTATTCTCGGTTGGCCAGTGGAAAAATTACCAGCCGCCCTGGCGCAACAAGTGATGGAAGGTGCAAGAGACATTTGCAAGAAAGCAGGGATACCATTGGCAGGAGGCCATAGCGTGGATAGTGCTGAACCATTTTTTGGTCTCGCCGTAACTGGTCGGGCTTCTATCAGCAACATTAAAAAAAACAATACTGCCGGGGAAGGAGATGCGATATACATTACTAAACCTATTGGAACAGGTATTGTTTCTACCGCACAAAAAAGAGGATTGATAAGCGATGAGCATGCAGCATCCATGGTTGATCAAATGAAAAACTTGAACAGTATTGGTTCCTTCCTGGGAACAATAGCTGCGGTAACTGCTATGACAGACATTACAGGCTTTGGTCTCATGGGACATTTGATAGAAATGGCAGAAGGCGCTGGTCTCTCAGCATCCATTAATTATGCATCCATCCCCATTGCCGATGGAGTAAAAGATTATATGAAACAAAAAGCGATACCGGACGCAACATTTCGCAACTGGAATGCTTATAGTAAAAATGTGTTCTTTGAAAAAGGCGTAGATGTCATGGAAGCATTTACATTGTTACCCGATCCGCAGACCAATGGCGGATTAATGTTTTCAGTTTCGTCAACGGCTGAAGAAGCTTTCCTGCAAAAAATGAAATCGGAAAATCCTAACCAGCTTTTATGGAAAATAGGCAACTTCATATCGCCACAGGAAAAAAGAATATTGGTGATTTAAAAAATAAACGCTCTTAATTTCACTTGCATTCTTTTTAAAAATGTATTTCCTTTACGTTCAAACAAATGAAATTGAACGGCTAAGATAGATGACTCGACCTCCTTCGCTACTCCTGTATTTACAACAAACCCAAAGAAAGATCGCTGCACCACATTTATAATTTAAGATTCATAATTTATAAATTTCTCACCCATGCCAATTTTAGAACAACTTAAGCCCCAATACGAGCGTCTCTTCAATAGCTGCGAAATAAGATCTACAAAGCTTGCTGAAATAGATGGTATAGCTGACAGGATCATTGCAAACAAAAGCCGCTACGAATCCATTGGTAAGCCTTTGAAAATTCCCTGGTTTTTTATTGGCATAACACATTGCATGGAATGCGGCCTTAGTTTCAACAAGCACCTGCACAATGGAGATACTTTAAATGGACGCACCGTGCAGGTTCCTAAAGGCCGGCCCAGGACTGGCAACCCCCCATTTAGTTTTGATAGCAGCGCCACAGATGCACTCGTGTACGAAGGCTTCGATAAAGTGACTGACTGGAGCATACCGGGCACACTTTACTTATTTGAAAAATACAATGGTTTTGGATATCGCAATCGTTCCATTAATATTCCTTCGCCATATTTGTGGAGTTATAGCAATCATTATTTGAAAGGAAAGTATGGGAGCGATGGAAAATATGATCCCAACCTGGTAAGTAAACAATGCGGTACTGCTAGTATACTTCGGCGCCTTGCAGAAAAGCAATCTATTAATTTTAACGACCAACAGCTTAACCGCATTCAGGCAATAAAAGCAATGGATAGATTAGTCCGTTTCCTGCCTAACACTATTAACGAAGATGCCCGCATGCTGCAGTCACTATTGAATGAATTAGGATTTCCACTTTTGCGAGATGGAAAGGCCGGCGAAAAAACTTCCAATGCATACAAACAAGTAAGTGGCAAATACCTCGCTGGCGATACAAGGAGGCGGGAATAGTGAAACCCCAACAGAATGGTAAAAGTAAATGTTACAATTCAATTAAAGAATTTCACAACACCGGCCTGAAGGCAATACTTAACTTTGTGAATGGTTTTGGATAATATGAAGGAGAATGATACGGGCTGGAAGTCGCTGGCACATTTAATGCGTAACCCATCTGGAACATAATTATGATCTTCTAAAAAAAAGATATGCAACAATTTATTTTAAAACTGGCAATGGCTGCAGGCTCACTGACAGCCTGCAATAGTAGCAGCAACGATACAGCAATAGAAACCAACAAAGATTCAGCAAAAGTTTCAGCGCCGGTTGCTACAGCAGATACAACAGTTGTAGAAGCCTCTACGGCCTTTCCGGCAAAAGAGATCATTGCAGGATACTTACAGGTAAAAAATGCATTTACAAAAGATGATTCAAAAGGCGCAGCAACTGCAGGTAATGCCCTGGCCACTTTACTTACAAATGCTACAACAACTTCATTAGTTGCTGAGAAGCAAAAAACATTTGCGGACCTCCAGGATGATATGAAAGAACATGCAGAACATATCGGCACAAACCCTGGCAAAATAGCACACCAGCGGGAACATTTCATTATGCTCAGTTCCGATATGGCTGATTTTATAAAAACTTTCGGAAATGCCGGGCAGATCTTATATAAAGACCATTGCCCCATGGCAAATGATGGTAAGGGTGCAAACTGGATAAGTGAAGTAAAAGAAATACATAACCCATACCTGGGTGCAAAAATGCCCAGCTGTGGCACTGTGAAAGCAACCATTCAGTAATTGAGGTGGATTAAAAAAATATCAATGGCGCTGCTGGTTGTTTTGATTGTTATCCAGTTCATTCAGCCTTCACATAATTTTAGTAAACGATTATCGCCTACTGATTTTTCAAAAATATTTATTGTGCCGGTCAATGTTCAGGTAGTTTTAAAGAATGCCTGTCTTGACTGCCATAGTAACAATACAGCTTATCCCTGGTATGCAAGTCTCCAGCCCATGGCATGGATGTTGGCTAATCATATCAAAAAAGGTAAAGAAGTACTGAACTTCGGTGAATTTGGATTGTTAGGAAAACACAGGCAGATCAGCAAACTGAAAGCAATTGCCAGCCAGGTAAAAGACAATGAAATGCCCATTGCATCTTATAAATGGATGCACAAAAAAGCCCGGCTTTCGGCAGCAGAAAAAATGTTGGTTATTAGCTGGATGAACCAAATTGCCGACAGTCTTTCAGCAAATCAATAATGCAACAGCTCAAACAAATATTAATAAGGATATTCAAAGCCATTTTTATCAGGAAAAAAGATTGCTGTAAATAATAGCAGTTAATAAGAAGGAATTGAACAGATGAAAGCGTCCGGTAAATAATTATAAACAATGAACATGAAGAAGATCATCTTTTTAATATTTACGCTTTCGATATATTCATTCTGCAATGCACAAGATATTAAAGCGACGAATGCATCCGAAACTGCAGTACAGGTTTCTTATACTTGCCCGATGCATCCGCAAATTCATTCACCCAAACCGGGTAACTGTCCCATATGCGGAATGAAACTAGTAAAAGAAAAGTCAAAAGCGGTTAAGCAGCCTGTAAAAAAAAACACACCCACACCGGAAACAATTCCCGCAAAAAAAACAACCCAGGCGCCTGCAGCAAAGCAAGATAATATACCTCAGCAACCGGTAACTTATACTTGCCCGATGCATCCTCAAATTCACTCATCCAAACCTGGTAACTGCCCTATATGCGGAATGAATTTGGTAAAGGAAAAGCCAAAGGCCGTTAAAGAGCCTGTAAAAAAAGACCCCATACAACACCAGGCCCATGATACTATGATGCAAAAGGGTGATAATATGGATGGCATGCACATGGATCATCAAAACATGGAAGCTGTCCCATCAAACATTCTATCCAGCATAAAAACAATTGAGGCAAAGGCAGCACCCCGTACAGTTCGTTACGATTTATATATTGCAGACAGCTTGGTAACGTTTGGGAAAAAGATGAAACGAGCCATTGCAGTGAACGGACAAATACCTATGCCCACATTGACTTTTACCGAAGGTGACACGGCAGAAATTTATGTACACAATAATTTAAAAGAAGAAACATCCCTGCATTGGCATGGCTTATTTTTACCCAACAGGATGGATGGTGTGCCCTACCTTACGCAGATGCCTATAAAACCACACAGCACTTATATCTATAGGTTCCCGATAGTACAGCATGGCACACATTGGTATCATAGCCATAGCAAACTCCAGGAACAGATCGGTATGTATGGTGCCTTCATTATGAACAAAAGAAAAGAACTGGATATACCAACCATTCCTGTAGTTATCAGTGAATGGATAGATATGAAACCGGAAGAAGTGCATCGCAGTCTAAGAGCAGCCACGGATTGGTTTGCCATACAAAAAGGTTCTACACAAAGTTATAGTGAGGCTATTAAGAAAGGACATTTTAAGACCAAGTTGACAAATGAATGGAAACGCATGAATGCTATGGATGTTAGCGATGTGTACTATGATAATTTCCTTATCAACGGAAAGAATCAAGCTTCTTATATCCTCCCTTCGGGGAGTGGGGAGGCTGTAAGATTACGCATAGCAAACGCCGGGGCATCTGATTATTTCTGGCTCTCTTATGCAGGTGGGAAAATAACAGTAGTTGCCACAGATGGCAATGATGTGGAACCTGTAGAAGTAGATCGGCTCCTTATAGCCGTATCAGAAACTTATGATGTCATCGTAACCGTCCCAAAAAATAAGCAGTATGAATTTTTAATAACACCTGAAGACCGAACCAAATCAGCATCTCTATGGCTGGGGAGCGGCGAGAAAATAGCTGCCGTAAAAATGCCTAAGTTAAAATATTTTGCGGGCATGAGAATGATGAATGCAATGATGGATATGCAAGGAAATATGATAGAGATGGATGGCATGGCAATGCAGAACCAGGAGATGGATATGAATACAGTAATGTATCCTGAAATAACTGGAGAAGAGAATCCAACAAAGGAAAGGATGAATAAGGAGATGCCAATGCATGATATGCACAACATGCAGCATGCAGCTAAAGATAACATGGGTGCCATGCACGCAGACTCGGATGCCCCTGATATTTCAACACTAAACTATGGTATGCTACGATCTCCTAGTAAAACAACATTACCAGGAAACGATTGGAAAGTATTAAAGTTTGATCTCACAGGAAATATGAATCGCTATGTGTGGAGCTTAGACAATAAAGTAGTATCGGAAGCAGATAAGATATTAATTAAAAAAGGAGAGAATGTAAGGATCATTTTATTCAACAATAGTATGATGCGTCACCCTATGCACCTGCATGGTCACGATTTCAGGGTATTAAATGGACAAGGCGAATATGCCCCTCTCAAGAATGTGTTGGACATCATGCCAATGGAAAGGGATACCATAGAATTTGCTGCAACAGAGTCGGGAGGTGATTGGTTTTTTCACTGCCATATCCTTTACCACATGATGAGTGGCATGGGCAGAGTATTCCGTTACGAAAACTCACCGGTAAATCCTGATCTTCCGGATGCCCGCATTGCAAAGAAGGGCTTGAATAGTGACGATAATCGTTTTCATTTGATGGGCAAAGCAGGGATTGAATACAATGGCACTGATGGTGAAATTATGTTATCACAAACAAGATGGAAACTAACCTCATTGTGGCACCTGGGTTATCATGATATGCACGGCTATGAGTCCGAGACCATGCTTGGCCGTTACCTTGGTCGCATGCAGTGGTGGTATCCATATATCGGTTTCGATTATCATTTTAAAATGGAAGGCGGTCCTAAAAATATTTTCGGAAATGAAGACAGGAACTGGTTCGGGCAAAAAAGCAATAAGCTTTATCGAAAAACAGTAATGGCTGGTGTTGCTTATACTTTACCTCTTTTATTTACGGCAGATGCAAGGGTAGATGGCAACGGAAAATTCCGCTTCCAACTTGGCAGAGAAGATATTCCCATTACCAGCCGCCTTAGGTATAGCATGATGATAAACACTGATAAGGAATACATGGCCGGTTTTCGATATATCCTCACAAAATACTTTTCTCTTTCCACTCACTACGATAGTGACATGGGTCTCGGTGCAGGATTTACATTTACTTACTAGGAATCGGGCCCGGTTTTAGATACTTATTGCCCAAACACAATTATGTCTCAAAAAAACAAAAAGCAATTTGCCGTATGGATGGACAGTCATCATGCAACCATTATAGGAAAAGAAAACGAAGAAGATAATATTTTTTCCGTTCTTGGTCATGCAGGCAATGAAGGAGCTGAGCCCAACAGTAGTGAAAAGAATGAGCACAATGATGAAAAAACATTACAGCATAAGTTCTTTAAAGAAATTCTTGCATTTATGCAAAACGCTGAGGAAGTACATATTACTGGAACCGGCATCTCACAAGAGCAGTTAATCCATTACATGGCAGAAACACCACAATTCAAAAATACTGTCACTTCAGAAAGTACTTCTAATAAAATGAGTGAGGAAAACCTGGTTGCATATGTAACGGAGAGATTGAATTAGAAAGCAGTTAAATCAGGTTGCAAATTATTTAGGGAAGCGTCATTCAAAGAATAGTGTAATCCATTCATGCGGCCCAATTATTCCAGGAAACTGGATTTTTATGGTTGCAATTTTTGGATGCATAACAGCTTGTCCAAAATACTGGGTTGATTTTTTTATCTCAAAAAAACAGGGTCCTTTTATAAAGTATTTTAGTATAATGATAGGATCATGATCACACTCATTACAATCATCAATGCATCTTCTATAATTGTAAGGGTGCTCATGGGGAGGTTGAAGACAGCACCCAGGCAAGCACATTGAATTTTCCTTTTATTCAGAACAGATCGTAGTACACCTGCTATGCTAACACTCATAATAGTAAGTGTAATTATATTAGTAAGAATAGGTTGAAAGTTAGCAGCATAAGCAAGACCTAAAGCAAACTCCACGAAAACATATATATAACCCCATGCATTGAATTTGCCTGCAATGATATCATACACCGCATAACTTTCTGCAAAGCCTTTTACATCCAGCATTTTAAAGAATGAAAAGGTCAGGAAGAATCCGGCCATAAAAACATTCATTGCCATCATCCACCGGAAACCATTACCAGTTGATGCAACTATAACAGAAACAACACTTGTATAAAAAAAGATGAGAAATACGGGTTTATAAGTAGCAAACCAGCTCTTTGCCAGTTCAGCTACTTCGCTATGTTCCATTGCTGTAATGGAATATTTGTTGTAAAGTGCTTGTTGTAAAGTTGCAAGAGAAATATGCTGGTCCATGCTGATGGTGGCTGATTCGCTTGCTTTAGAAACTTCCACTGCTGTAATATGCGGCAGCAAAAGCAAAGCATTTTTTACCTTGGCTTCGCATCTGCCGCAGGTCATGCCGGTTATTTTATAAGTATGTGTCATAAGTAAGTATTTATAACACAAAATTATTCTGCTTAATGCGTTCGGCTGTTATGTGATTTTGTATTTCCGTTGTAAAATTTACAGGTCTTCAATATTTTTACGCTTATGTTCCTTCAGCGTTTTAAAATAGCTCGGAGTAAAACCTGTTATCTTTTTAAATTGATTAGAAAGATATGCAACGCTGCTATATCCAAGCCGATCTGCAATCTCAGAAACGCTTAGCTCATCATACACTAGCAGCTCTTTTGCCTTTTCAATCCGCTGACTGATAAAATACTTTTCTATGGTGGTCCCTTCCACTTCAGAAAACAAGTTGCTCAGGTAATTATAATCCTGGTGAAGTTCTTCAGCTATATAAGTGGATAGATTCGTTTTCAATTCCGGGTCACTATGATGCACAAGGGATACAATGCAGTTTTTTATTTTTTCTATTAGCCGGCTCTTTTTATTGTCTATCAATTCAAATCCAGTTGACATCAATATCCTGTTTAACTGTTCTGTTTTTTCTTTTGACAGTTCTTCTTCTATCTCCACTTCTCCAAGCCTGATGGAGCTAACATGCAGGTCCATTTGCTCCATTGCTGATCTTACCACCATAACGCAACGGCTGCAAACCATATTTTTTATATAGAGTTTCACTTGCACAAAAATAAAAATCCTTCTTTTAATAAGTAGGAAAGTAAAACATTCAAGTTATCGCAACACTGTTAAATCAGCACAATGTCATTTGAAAAATAGCGGGATCCATTCATGGAGGCCTATCATTCCCGGGAACTGGTTTCTTATTGAGGCGATGTCAAAGCCATTCTTGCTACTATGAGCATCCTCCCATTTAAACATGGTGTACAGATCTTTACCCATGGCAAGCCTTGTTATCAGACCTGGCAGCTTTGAATATTTGATCTCTTTTCCCATTCCCTCAGAAAAGATAGCAGCACTTTGCTCCACATCCAGGGCTTCACTGGCCAGGGTGATGGTCTTACCGGTATAGCTTTCTTTTAGTTCAAAGGCCAGGGCCGCTATTCTACCAATATCATCGGCAGCCAGCATCGGGATAATGGTATGTTTATCCCGCGGGCTTACCAGCTTGCCTTTTAAAATCCGGCTTCTCACTTGCGGAATTAAAAAATTTTCATACATGGATACCGGCCTCAATATCGTGTAGGGCAGGCCAATACTTTTAATATGATCTTCCACTACTTTTTTGCTTTCAAAATGTGGTACGCCGGTTTGCATGTCTGCGTAGCAAACGGATGAATACATAAAATGCGGTACACCAGATGATTTGGCATAATCTGCCAGGGCTATTCCTTGCTGTATCTCTTTTTTTGTTCCTTCTTCAAAACTTTGCACACTGAAAACGCCATCAATATCCTTTAAGTGTGCGCTAAAGGTACCGGGTTTATTCAGGTTCCCTTCAATGACCTCAACCCCCGGTTTCACTAATGCTTTTGCTTTTTCCGAATTAGCATTACGGGTCAATGCTTTTATATGAAATCCTTTTTCATACAGGTTTCTTATAACTGCGCCGCCCTGGTTGCCCGTAGCACCCGTTACAAAAATGGTTTTGATGATGGACATGTAGTATTTATATATATTTAGAGTGAATACCCTACAAAATACTCAAAATAAAATGGCCTGTTAGCATAATTTATTTAGGCCTCATAATTTAGCTGATGACAATAGGCATATTTAAAATCCTTTGATCCACGGAAGATCTATTCTTCTAATACCCTTCTTAAGTGGAGGTATTCACTTAATTTCAGAACGCTTTAATAGATTTTTTTAAGACCATTATCATACTCGGTCAATTTTTCAGGAAAAGAATTGAACAAAAAAAGAGGCTGTCTCAAAAGAGAAATTAAACCTTTTAAGTCAGCCCCTTTTATATTTCAAACCAACCTAAGCTGGTTTATGTTTTCTCGTAACAGCACCCGTCATAGAATTCGTTTTTGTGGTATGCTTGCTGCCATTAGAATAGGTCTTCTTGTACTTATGGCCCTTATGATGTTTGTGTTTACTGAAAGTATTATGAACTTTCTGGCCAATAGTGGTCGTAGGTTTCACCTCAGTCTTGGTCTTTTCCTGCGCCATTACAGAAAAATTAATGCCCAGCAGGAACAGGAAAATAGTGATCAGTTTCATTTTTTAAAAGTTTAGATGATTTAAATAATACATACACGCTGCAAGTATGCAACCATAAATTCTGCTATTGCATTAACTATTGGTTAATGAACAGTTCATTAACTTTTGAATTCTGGTTGTATTACTACATACTTTATGCGGGGGTATTCTTTTTGTATGTCTTCTTTCAACCGGTCTATGGCATGGTGTATCCCAGGTGTTTTAAGTTCCGCCTTGAACTGTATATCCATGATAAGCAGGATCTCATCAGCACCCATGTAAATGGAAAAAAGCGTTATCGTTTTTTCTGTTGAAGGATCGGCTTCTACAATGGCAATGATGCGCTGCCGGGTAGCAATTGCTATTCCTTCGCCCATAAGCAAGCTGCGGCTTTCACGGGCTAGCACAAGCGAAACAGCCACTAGTATGATACCTACAAGCAATGAAGCAACCCCGTCTAAATAATTGATTTGGTAACGGTGTCCAAGCCATACACAGCAAGCTACTATCAAAAGTCCCAGCACAGCCGCCCCATCTTCAAATAATACCAGGAAATCAGATGGGTCCTTGCTGTCCTTGACAGTTTGCCACCACGTATGGTGGCCCGCGATTTTATTAAATGCCCTGGCTGCAATTAAAAGAGAAGTGCCCTCAAAAAGAATAGAAGTAGCCAGCACAATATAGTTCCAGAACGGGTCGCCAAGCTTCTCGGGATTTATTATATGTACAATCCCCTGGTAAATAGAAATACCACCACCCAGGCCGAAAATTAACATGGATACAATAAAGGACCAGAAGTACAGCTCCCTTCCATAACCAAACGGGCGTTTACGGTCAGCCGGCCGCTGGCTTTGATGAAGGCCAAATAAAACAAGTAATTCATTGGCCGTATCTACTATTGAATGAATGCCTTCGGCGATCATGGCTGAACTGTTACTCACAGTGCCCGCAATAAATTTAATCACTGCTATCAGCAGGTTCGCAACCAGTGCACTGTAAATAGAAAGATTTGATTTACGCATTTGCATACTAGCTGCAACAATAATTCCTAATTCCAAATACATTCCTTTACCGCAAGAAGATTTTACTGCCTGCTATTAATCGCTTTTTAAGGCCTGCACCATTTTTGTACTATCAATATCTTTACTCACTTATAAAAATGATTTTAGTAAAATTTTCCAGGCTTATTGGTTTTATTGCAATTGCCATAGCCCCCTTTTCCAGCCCGGCGCTTGGGGTGCTAACCCATGAAGCTGTTGTAGATGCAGCCTGGAACAATATGCTGTTGCCATTACTCAAACATCGCTATCCGGGAGCTACAGCCGAAGAGATCAAGGTAGCACATGCGTATGCATATGGCGGCGCAGTCGCACCCGACATGGGTTATTACCCTGGCGGCAGTGAGCTTTTCACAAACCTGGTGCATTATGTACGCAGCGGTGAGATGGTGAATGCGCTCATAAGGGATGCTACTGACTTAAACCAGTTAGCATTTGCACTTGGATTTCTATCTCATTATAATGCGGACAATTACGGTCACCCCCTGGCCACAAATCTTTCTGTTCCGCTGGTTTACCCAAAGCTTCAACATAAGTTTGGCAATTATGTCACTTATGCCGACGACCATCTTTCACATATGCGTATGGAACTTGGGTTCGATGTGCTGGAAGTATCAAAAGGAAACTTTGCCTCTCAATCTTACCGGGAGATGATTGGCTTTAAGGTAGATACAACTGTCCTTGCCAAAGCCTTTAAAGAAGTTTACGGTCTTGATATTAATGACATACATCGTAATCATTTTGCCCGTTCAGTAGAAACTTTTCGATGGGTGGTAGCCAATGTTTTTCCCCTTATCACCAGGCAGGCCTGGGCAGCAAAGAAGAAAACGATCCTGCAGCAAGATAGCACAGCTACGGCACAGCGCTTTAATTACAAGATGCGGCAGAAGGTCTATGACAAGGATTTTGGTACAGGTTATAAGCGGCCTGGTTTCTTCCCCACTTTCGTATCGTTCTTCATCAGGATTTTGCCCAAGCTAGGTCCGCTAAGGCCATTGAAGTTTAAGGTCCCAACTGAAGTAGCAGAAAAGCAATTTGCAAAAAGCTTTGATTCAATCATATATTATTATACACTCGACATAAAGAAGTTTAGTAAGAATGGTCCCGACAAAAAAGACTTCGACTTCGACACCGGCAAGCCAACCAACCTTTGTGAATACCCGCTTGCAGATGAAACTTATGCTGAGCTATTGATGAAGCTTGCAGCTAACAACTTCTATAACACCCCGCCTTCATTAAAAGAAAATATCACAGCATTTTATAAAGGCCAGGTTCAGGTACCTGGTAAAAACTGCCAGGCATTTTGGACAGCATTAACCAGCCTGAGAAATTATCAGCGGCCATAGATTTTTTCAGCCTTACCGGCATTCTCATTACCTTTCGGTACAAACTTGCTTATGAAGAAATATATCTTACCTGTTCTATGGATTCTTCTGTCAGCCTCCGCTATTGCACAACAAAAACCTGCCTATACATTGTACAATGCCAGCGGCAATAAGGTTTCGTATAGCAAAATGATAAAGAAACTTTCGGCGGCAGATATTGTCTTCATTGGCGAATTCCATAACAATCCTATCAGCCATTGGATGGAATTAGAGATCACTAAAGATTGCAGCGCACGACGTAGCCTCGTAATGGGAGCAGAAATGTTTGAGCAGGACAACCAGCCTGCGCTGGATGCTTACCTGCAGGGAAGCCTCTCTTCAAAAGGCCTTGACTCTGCTGCACGCTTATGGCCAAATTATAAGACGGATTATGCACCGCTCGTAAACTTTGCCAAAGAGAACCATATTGCCTTTGCCGCCAGTAACATTCCCCGGCGCTATGCCGCCATGGTCTCCAAAGGAGGCTTCGCCGCACTCGACACGCTCTCTTTTAAAGAAAAGAAATGGATGGCACCCCTGCCCATGGCCTACGACTCTACGTTACCCGGATATAAGAATATGATGACGATGATGGCTGGGCACGGCAGCCTCAATATGCCCAGGGCCCAGGCAAGCAAGGATGCTACTATGGCGCATTTTATCCTGCAATACTTTGTACCCGGCAGCCTGTTCATACATTATAATGGCAGCTACCATTCCGAAAATCATGATGGCATTGTATGGTACATTCAGCAAACCAGGCCTGCACTTAAGGTCTTAACTGTAACAACCGTATCGCAAAAGGATATGAAATATTTATTGGCAGAAAATAAGCAGAAGGCCGATTATATCATATGCGTAGACGAAGACATGACTGCTACTTATTGAAATAACCATCTCCGGAGTTCGCAGCAATGTCTCTCACCTGGCCCGTGGTACGTAAGTTGAAGTCTTTGCATTAATTAGGACGAATAACTTTATATCACAAACGCTACTTCCGCAACGGACAGTAAACATCAGCCAGTGCCTGTGATGTCGTTATCAAAGAAGTTGATATTCTAAATTTCTTTATCCCCCTTTTTTATGAGTTATTTACTAACAATAAACTGCCTTCACTTCTTGCTTTTTTTCAACAATGGCCGGTTAAGCCCGGTATCTTTTTTAACCTGCAAAGAATCAGTTTTTCCTGGCAAGGTCATCGCCTGGCTGATTTCAAAAAGCATCTGGCCTGCACGAATATCGTTTCCATAAATATCATTCCGAAAATTCAATTGCCCATCTGCATCAACCCACGCAGTGTAATATGCAATTTGGACCGGCATGGGAGGGGAAACTTTTACATACTGCTCTTTACCGGCATTCATGGCCATTTGCACCTTTTCTGCTGTCCAGTTTTTATCGTTACGCAATATGTATACTGCTAGCTTTTCTGCATCCTGTAGCCGGATACAACCATGACTTAACGCCCGGTTAGCTTTATTGAATATTTCCTTATTATAGGTGTCATGAAAATAAATGTCATAGCGGTTGGGAAAAAGGAATTTAACCTTGCCCAACGCATTGTCCTTACCCGGCTTTTGTCTTATTTTCGGTAATGAGTCGTTCTTGCCTACAATTTCCATATTCTTACTTTGCAGGTATTTTGGATCAGCCTTAAGCTTAGGTAATATCTCCCGCTGCACAATGCTCGCAGGGATATTCCAGTAAGGACTAAAAACGACCTGGTTTAGCATACCGGTAAATACTGTTGTATTAGCACCTTCTTTTCCTACAGCTACAGGCATATCAAATGCCTTTGTATTATTTTCAAAAATAGTGAGCCGAAAGTCGGGGATGTTAACTGCGATGTAATTGGGTTCCTGTGAAACAGGCATCCATTGTGTTCTGTAAAGATTGATGATGATCTGTTGAATTCTTTTTTCCAGCGGCATATTGACTGACCCTACAAGGCTATCCGTTATCAAACCCGTGGGTGCCATCCCATTCGCCTGCTGGTAAACTTTTATGGCTGTCATTAATGAATCATTAAAAACAGCACTTGTATCAGTACCAGCATAATCACCTGTTCGATGCAACATTTTCTTCAGGCTGGTTATTCCTGCAGAACTACCGCCTTTTTTTAGTGATCGGGCATTTACCTTCAATGGCAATCCACCGCCATCATTGGTAACGGTGATATAACGTTTTAGCTTCTGTAATAACCTTCCATAATCACTTGTAGATGTCAAGCCTGTATCGGGTTGCCTCCTTAGCAAACTATCAGCAAGTTCAAAAGTCTTCATCTTTTTTACCGGGATGGCCTGTTCTGCTGCAAGGCCAGCAAAATTTGTCCTGGCCCTGTCGGTTTTATAAAAATCAAGGAATGCATTCGTTAATGCCATTTCTGTATTGCGAATGGCTGTATCATAACGGCTGATAAGAAGACTGTCATTTTCTAAAAGCGTATCCATGGCATTGCGTAAAGATTTGGATACCTTGTACCCCATTTTATCCTGAAGGTTCCAGAAACCCCGGGCCTGCTCAGTAAAACCTTCTGAGCTGAACCAGGCAAACTGCCCGTTGCGATAATTATAGAAACTATTGTAAGCTTGTAATTTATCCCCGTTCATCCCCTCGCCTTGTTCATAATGTGAAATAGTATTGCTATCAAGGAACAAGTCGCTGTAAGCATTAGCAGGGCTGATGTTACTATTGCGCTCCAGGTAAATCGTATCCGTCCTGGTAATTACAGTATTACTGCCGGCTGTGGAAGTTTCACCATTACCAGAAGTTTTTTGATTGTTACATGCTGCCAGTAATATCATGACACCAAGGGCTAAAATGATTTTCATAACAAAAACCAAACAAAGAGTATGCCCCGGGTAGTCAATATTACATCAATGGAAAATTTTTTTCTCGGATGTTGTCCTCCTCAAATTTTTCGTGAGACTAATCTTGCCAATGCCTTGCGGGAAAAAAGATAACCAGCTAAAATTCAATAAAAGCATATTAGATCTTCACTTCCTATTTGACGGGCAGCCTGTCTATGGTAACAGTATGGTGAGAGCATAGTGAGAGTATGGAGAAAGTATGAAAAACGCTAATAGCTGGTTATCAATAAAACCCCTTGAAAGAGACCAAAACTCTCTTTACATAATCTTATACCGCTATGCAAGCCAAACATTCGGTGAACAACCACCAACATACTCAGAATATTGGCCAATATCCGCACAACCATGATCTTCATCTGCACATTAATGACAAACATGGTAGTTTTTAAGCTACCTGCTTCGTAATCTCTTCTTCGTAACGGCTTCGCAAATTTCCCAAACTGGCCTGAACATGCACGTACAAAAGCGGAGAAAGCTTTACTAAATTTTTGAATCCGGGATTAGTCAATAATTCAACAATCTGTTAATCTTAAATTCAGGATCATCTTAGCACTGAATTTGCTTAGGGTAACCGAATAAAATTTCAAAAAACACATATGAAAACTATTCTCATTGCATTTGGATGCTTGACAATTTCCTTTGCCGTTTCGGCCCAGTTGGTATCCTCTTCACCTGTTTGTCCAACCTTTAAAGTAGACGTACTTGCTGGTAATATAAACAAGATACATCCTAAATCTACCATCGGGGAAGTGATGAAAACTTTTCCTTGTTTTACGGAGAAAGTTGATAAGGATGATATGGGATGCACCTGGGTTATTTATGCAAACCAGGGAGTTAGCTTTTTTCCCGCCAGGAATTATATAGAGATCAGGGATAATTTTAAAGGCACGATGGAACCATCCCTGATGGGTAAACCCCGGGCCAGCCTTTTCGGCACACTTGGTAATCCTAAAATGAAAGATGTAAACTGGGATGCGTACCAAACCCAATATGGCACCTTGGTTGTCTACTACAATAAGGCCGGAAAGATCAACAAACTCCAGATGAGTAGCAGGGGCACCGATACCATGAAGTTGTGTGAATAGTTATATATGAAGCCAGGCCCCGCCAACTCAATAATTTCTTACACTTCTTTTTAAGCTGCTGAACGGACACCACGACTGGCTGCAGGTTTAGAAATTACGCGGTTTCCCACTGTCCTTGAAAATGCTTTCTATAAAATCTGCAAAAGTCTTATTCTTATAAACTACTTCTTCTTTTGACATTCCAATACATGGGGTTTCGTGAATTACTCCTATGTTTTTTCTATCGCAAAGACAGTATCGCCTCCATCAGAACCAAAAATAATTCGAGAGCGTAATCACATTTTATTCCTTATTCAGTCACACCATATCAGTCAATGTCCATAATATATTTTCCGTCTGTACTAATATCCACATCAAAGGGTTTCTTTATAGAAGTTTATAAACCCTTTGGGCAAAATAAAATGTACTTACTTTAAAAAAATTCTATTTCGTCCTTTGTTGCTGTAGTATTTCAATCAATTGTTGCCATTATTATTTAGTATTTCGCATTTTCTCTCCGCAGAGTGTCACAACCACTGAGGCAGAACACCTGCTCTTGCGAGCTGCACATATTACAGATAGCAAAATCTGTCTTTCCTTCACAGGTTAGAATAGGTTTTTCTTGGGGGATTAAGATTTATTTTTTTGATGGCTTACAGGAATAAATTACCTTGCCAATAATCACAAACCCAAAACTACCAATTATGAAATTGCTTGTCGGAAGCCTATGTATGGCTTTATTTTTATGTACCCTTACTCCCACATTCGCACAAGAAAAGTCACCCATAAAATTTGGAAAGATTAGCCCTGAGGATTTCGATTTATCAAAATATAATTTTGATACCAGCGTAAATGCTGTGGTGATTTCAGATGTGGGTTCCTCAGCATTTGAAGGTAATAGCAAAGGCTGGTTCACCCTTGTATACAAACACCAGAAACGCATAAAAATTCTTAATAAAAATGGCTTTGAAGCAGCCAGCGTTGAGATACCATTGTACTCTGATGGGTCTGATGAAGAGAAACTCGCCGACCTGAAAGCATACACCTATAACGTGGAAAATGGCAACATTGTAAAAACGGAACTTGAAGGCAGTGCTGTATTTAAAGATAAACTGTCTAAAAATCTTGTAACAAAGAAATTCACATTTCCTGCTGTAAAGGAAGGGTCTGTGATCGAATATTCGTACACCGTAAACTCTGATTTTTTATTTAATTTGCAACCATGGGAATTCCAGGGCTTGTATCCACGCATATGGAGCGAATACAAAGTACGGCAACCTGAGTTTTTTGTTTACCTCACTCTTAGTCAGGGATACGAATCCTTTTTCATTAACGAACGTACACCTCATAATGAACAATATAGTGTAACTATCCCCGGCGGCGTTTCTTCAGACGAGCATTTTACGCTGAAAGGAACGGCCAATGATTACCGTTGGGTAATGAAAGATGTACCTGCGCTTAAACAGGAAGGATTTACCTCTTCCCTTGCAAATCATATTGCCAAAATAGAGTTCCAACTCAGGCAATATAATTTTCCCGATATGCCGGTAAGAGATATTATGGGAAGCTGGAAAACTGTTAGTGAAAAAATGCTGGAGCGTTCAGATTTTGGTATCCCGATAAATAAGGATAACAACTGGCTTGACGCCGACATAAAGCTGATCGTTCTTGATGCCGCCAACGACCTGGATAAGGCAAAGCATATATATACTTATGTCCGTGACAATTTTACCTGCACCGATCGTAGTGATCAGTATTTAAATAATTCTTTAAAAACGATCTTCAAAAATAAAAATGGAAGCGTATCAGATATTAATCTTTTACTCATTGCCATGCTGCGGCACGAACACATACAGGCAGATCCAGTTATATTAAGCACCCGGGAACATGGCTTTGCTTCTGAAATATACCCGTTAATGAGCCGTTTTAATTACCTGATAGCAAGCGTTAACATAAATGGCGTAGCGCTTTACCTGGATGCAAGTAATTCGCTGCTTGGCTTCGGAAAACTTCCGCCTGAATGTTATAATGGTTACGGAAGAAAAATTGCTAAAGAACCCCTGCTGGTAAACCTGCAGGCAGACTCATTGCTGGAAGCGAAAGTCACTTCGGTATATATATATAAAAATGATAAGGGCGTGGCGGAAGGTACGTTTAAAACAGTGCCAGGTTATTGTGAGTCGTTAAGTATACGTGTGAAAATAAAAGATAAAGGCGAGGTCGATTTTTTTAAAAAAGTTAGCGCTGACTATCATTCCATGATTGACATAAGCCAGCCGGGAATAGATTCTTTAAAGATGCCCGAACAGCCAATCGTTATTCATTATAATTTTAAAATAAATAGCTTTGATGAAGATATCGTTTACTTTAACCCTATGATGACAGAAGGCTTTAAGAATAATTTCTTTAAAGCTGCTGAACGTAAGTATCCTGTAGAAATGCCTTATACTTTTGATGAGATCTATATCTTATCCATGGAGATTCCCAAAAATTACATGGTAGACGAATTACCCAAATCCACCAAAGTAAGTTTCAATGAAGGGGAAGGATCTTTTGAATACCTCTTTAGTAAATCAGATAACAAGATACTGTTTCGCTCCCGGGTAGTGATGAAGAAGGCTAATTTTTTACCTGAAGATTATAATTATTTACGTGACTTTTTTGGATATATAGTAAAAAAGCATAGCGAACAAATAGTGTTTAAAAAGAAAAAATAAGATGAAAAATATAAAGTTCTTTTTAGCAATGTTTTGCCTCTTCATTTTGCTACAGGCCAGGGCCGGCGACCCTGAATACCCGGTGAATAAAATACCTGCTGCATTATTAAAAAATGCAAACGTAGTAAAACGTTTTGAAGAGTACAGGTTCGACGTGATAAATACCGGCAAAGCGAGAATGTATCACAAAGTTGCCATTACAGTGTTAAACGAAAAGGGGGATAAATATGCAGCTTATCACGAAGATTACGATAAACTTCATTCTATTGAATCAATACAAGGAAGACTCTTTGATGAAACTGGTAAAAAGATCAGGACACTAAAAAAGTCGGAAGTGCAGGATATCAGCGGCACCAGTGAAGGAAGTCTTGCTGAAGATAACAGGATAAAGCAGTTCAATTTTTACCACAAACTCTATCCCTACACAGTAGAGTATGAAACAGAGATACTTTATAATTATACATTGTTTTACCCCGTTTGGGTTCCGCAGGAAGAAGAATTTTATGCTGTAGAGTATAGTAGGATATCCATCAGCTCCCCGGAGGATATGAGCTTCAGGTACAAGGCCTTCAATTACCCGGCACAGCCTGCACTTACAACTGAAAAGCACACTAAAATTTCCACCTGGGAGGTAAAGAACCTGACAGCTATTGAAGATGAATTTGCTTCCCCTTACTGGCCCGAGATGACAACATCAGTATTCTTTGCGCCTGTACAATTCCAGGTGGAAAGTTATGAAGGCAACATGGCCACCTGGCAGGACTACGGAAAATTTGTTTACGCCTTAAAAAATAACAGGGACCAGTTACCGGACAACGTAAAAACTATGGTGCATAGTTTGTCTGACGGCATTACGGATACGAAAAGGAAAATTGAAGTGTTGTATGATTTCCTTCAGAAAAACACCCGATATATCAGTATACAATTAGGGATTGGCGGCTGGCAGCCCTTTGATGCAAAATATGTGGCAGCTAACCGTTATGGTGATTGTAAAGCCCTCAGTAACTATATGTACTCACTGCTAAAAGAAGCGGGTATAAAATCATTTTATACTTTGGTAAAGGCCGGCGTAAACAACCGGTTTTTTCTTCCTGACTTTCCCTCATCGCAATTCAACCATGTTATCCTATGTGTTCCAACCCAAAAAGATACAGTATGGTTGGAATGCACCAGCCAGACGGTAAATGCCGGCTACCTGGGGTCTTTTACCAGCGACAGGAATGTATTGCTGGTAGATAATAATGGAGGTATCCTCATAAAAACGCCGCGGTATGATTTAGAGCAAAATCTTCAAGTTAGAAAAACAATCGCAACGATAGATGAAGAAGGAAACCTGCTGGCAGATATTGTTACCGATTACAAAGCTGTGCAGCAGGACGAACTACACGGCCTTATTAACAGTCTGTCAAAAGATAAGCTAATGGAATATTTAAAGAATGAAATTGATCTGCCCACCTATGATGTAATTAAATTTGATTATAAAGAAACGAAAAATAATATCCCTGCCATCAAAGAATCACTTACGATAAAGGCTACCAATTATGCCCAGGTAAGCGGAAGCAGGTTATTCATAGTTCCGAATATACTTACCTGCACGCACAGCAAGTTGATGGCCAACGACAGCCGTATGTTTGATGTGGTGCTCAACTCAGAATACCGTGATATTGATACTGTAGAAATAAAGATTCCCGCAGGTTATACACCGGAGTCTATCCTTCAAACAGTAAAGCTTGATACAAAGTTTGGGCGCTATAGCATTTCTGCCAGTGTGCAGGGCGATAAGATCGTTTACTATCGCAGCAGGGAACAGGCCAGGGGCAGGTTTCCTGCTATTGAATGGAATGAAATGGTAAAATTTTATGAGCAGGTATACAAAGCCGACAGGAATAGGATTGTGCTTGTGAAAAAATAAGTACGGCCAAAATATGATTCTTTCCGCCCGCAGATAATTATATGGCTGCTTGTTGCACGATTACTGTTTTTTTTTAATATTTATGATTTCCAATTTCAACAATTAATATCTTTAGCCCGATTTAAAGATTTTAACTCTACTGGTTAGATCAAATTGTAAAGAAAACCAGGGCAGAATTACTAACATCGCTTTACATATCCTGGGCCCTTTAATATAATTATCGTTCATTAATTAACGTTCATTAATTTATAAAAAAATGAATACTTCTTCATTAGTAAAAGCAGGAATACTAACCTTGGTAATAGTAACAACCTCTGTAGTAATCTGGGAATTTTATTTGAGAAGCAAAGGAATACACATATCCTATGATGACGGAAAAGAATTGTGGGCAGATAAACGTGCAATGGTTTATGAGCCTGCTGATAAGGCCACTGTTCTTATTGGATCGTCCCGCAATAAATATGATATCGATATTGAAACCTGGAAGTCAATTACAGGCGATCACCCAATTCAATTAGCCATGGAAGGCACTTCGCCACTACCCATATTAGATGATCTTGCAAACGATAAAAATTTTAAAGGAAAATTACTCATAGATGTTACCGAAATATTATTCTTTTCCCCTTCACCACGCAATACTAGTGAACCTAAAGAACGGATTGAATACTTTAAAAAACGTACTCCGGCACAAAAGGCAAGCTTTTTTGTGAATCATGCTTTAGAGTCGCAATTAGTTTTTCTTGATAAAAATTATTTTTCATTAAATGCCATGTTGGAAGAATTACCGGTGCCAAAACGCAAAGGTGTTTTTGCATTGCCATGGGGCTGCCCTATGGATTTTAACAGAATAACTTTTGACCGGCAGAATGTAATGACCAATAAATTCTTAACAGATACATTTTTACAAAACCAGGTAAAAGGTCTTTGGGTTTATTACAGAAATATGAACCCTCCAGTTCCCCCTCCCGGTCCTAAACTGGATTCGTTTTTAGTATCTGCTAAAGCCCAACAGGATTCTATACTTACCGTAGTAAAAGCAGATGTAGGTAAAATAAAAGCAAGAGGCGCACAAGTAATATTTGTACGCACACCTTCCAGCGGACCATTTTTGATGGGTGAAAAAATAGGATTTCCCCGTGAAAGAAATTGGGACAAGTTATTAGCTGTTACTAATTGCCCCGGAATTTATTTTGAAGATTATCCTGCCGTAGCACATTTTGAATGTCCCGAATTTTCGCATCTTAAACAAGCTGATGCAATTATTTGGACAAAAAACTTGATCCAGATTCTTGAACAGAAAGGATGGACATTCCCTAATAAACAATTTGCCTTTAAATAATGGAAGCACCTAATTTAAAGAAGGCTGGAATTTTAGCGCTGGTATTGGTTGTAATTGTAATTGGCAGTTGGGAACATTATCTACGCCACAAAGGATATAATATAGCTTACGATGATGGAGATGGGTTATGGGCAAATAAGCGTGCAATGGTTTATGAACCTATTGATAAGGCAACTGTTTTTATTGGCTCATCCAGAAATAAATATGACATAGATATTTATACTTGGCAATCCATAACAGGTGACCATCCTATCCAATTAGCATTGGAAGGTGATTCGCCTCTACCGGTTTTAGATGACCTTTCGGCGGATATAAAATTTAAAGGAAAAGTTATTGTAGATGTTACTGAACGATTGTTTTTTACTACACGAAGTAATAATGTTGATGAACCAAAAGAAATGGTTGCTTATTACAAAGAGCGTACTCCGACTCAGCGTTTTAGCTTTAAGGTAAATCATTTATTAGAATCTCAATTTGTATTTCTAGATAAGAATAATTTTTCATTATATGCTATTTTGGAAAAGTTGAATGTACCCAAACGCAAAGGTGCTTTTGCAGAACCATATGAATATCCTATAGAAGCCGGAAGAATAACGTTTGACCGGCAAAACATAATGATGGATGAGTTTTTGTCTGACACAACTTTAAGAAATCATGTAAAGGCAATTTGGAACTTTTATGAGAAGAGAAATACTGAATTACCTGCAAAAGATACCAGGCTCGATTCATTTCTTATTGCCATAAAAAAAAGCTGTGATAAAATTAAAAGCAGAGGCGGAGATGTTTTATTTGTTCATACACCATCTGCAGGATTTATGCTGGATGGAGAAAACAAAAATTTCCCTAGGGAGGATTATTGGGATCGTTTGTTAACTTTTACGAATTGCAAGGGAATTCACTTTGCAGATTATAGTCCGCTTAATCATTTTGAAATTCCGGAATTTTCTCATTTAGGCAGACCTGATGCAATAATCTGGACAAGAAATCTAATTCAAATTCTTCAGCAGGAAAAAGGCTGGACTTTTCCTCATAAAAAAAACTACTGCTGTAAATAATAATAACTCTAAAAACTTGTAATTATGGTTTTCAATTCTTACACTTTCATCGTTTTTTTTATCATTGTGCTTGTTTTGCATAATCTTCCTTTACCATGGAAAGTAAAAAAAATAAACCTGTTAATTGCCAGTTATATTTTTTATGCAGCCTGGAACCCACCTTTTATTTTATTGCTATGGCTGGCTACTGTTGTAGATTATTTTGTGGGTAAGGGACTTTATAATCAGCAGAATAAAAACAAACGAAAATTATTGCTGGTGATAAGCCTTATTGGCAACCTGGGTATGCTTATCTTTTTTAAATACGGCACATTTTTACTGGAAAATTTTACAACTCTTGTAAATGCACTTGGCATGAATTATCATCCTGCCAAGCCCAGTATTATTTTACCGGCAGGTATTTCTTTTTATACGTTCACCACGCTTTGTTATACCATCGATATGTATAAAAGAAAAAGCAAGCCTATTAATTCTATGCTAGACTTTTCTTTATTTGTTACATTTTTTCCGCACCTTGTTGCCGGGCCCATTGTACGGCCGCCGCAATTGGTTCCGCAATTTGAATCGCCACGAACAGCCAATCAGAAACAGATGTTGCAAGGTTTGTTACTGGTTACACTGGGTTTGTTTATGAAAGTTGTTTTAGCAGATAGTATGTTATCTGCCTCTGCCAACCAGGTTTTTGGTTCAAAGGAAATGTTGAGTACACTGGATGCCTGGATGGGTGTTCTGGCATTTAGCGGGCAAATATTTTTTGATTTTGCCGGCTATTCCACCTGTGCCGTTGGTGTAGCTTTATGTCTTGGGTTTGTGTTGCCGCAAAATTTTTTATATCCCTATGCTGCGATTGGATTTTCTGATTTCTGGCGCAGGTGGCATATTACTTTATCCGCCTGGCTAAGAGATTATTTATACATTCCCCTGGGCGGCAACCGGAATGGAAAATTCAGAACTTATATTAATTTAATGATCACCATGTTGCTGGGTGGCCTATGGCATGGTGCCAACTGGACCTTTGTGGTCTGGGGTGCTTTGCATGGATTTTATCTGTGGGTAGAAAAAATTATTACGGACATAAGGCATGATAAAGTAAAAGCAATTTCTGTGACACCTGCAGGTGCAGTGGGTGTGCTTGGGCCAGTTCCGGAAATTTTGAAAAAGAGAAATGCCAGCAATTTTATGCTGGCCCTGTTTACTTTTTTTCTCATTAATGTTACCTGGGTATTTTTCAGGGCACCTAATTTTACTTCTGCCTGGCACCTGCTGACCTCTATGTTTTCTCATGTTCCTAAAGGTGCTGTTCTGTTAAGCACATTGAGCATCATTAAAATTTCTGTCATCATATTTTTTGTGGTGATTTTTCACTGGTTGATGCGTAACACTAGAGTTTTGATAGTAGCCGAAAAATTGCCCTGGTGGTTATTGGGGATCATCTGGTCAGTTTTATTGTTGTTGTTAATATGGAGCCAGGAGAGCAGTAGCTCGTTTATTTATTTTCAGTTTTAAGCTGCACACATTTACAACATTCAAAATCCTGCTTCGGTAGGATTTTTTTGTTGATTTTTTTCTCCTCAGATAGTGCCTGTCAAACCTTCCGGTGAGAATAATTTTTTGCCGTTATTAGTAACTTCCCCCAGTCTAAGCTGAGGCCTGTTCTTTGACCTGCGGATAAATTACTAATACTTTTTGACCCTCATCTTGCGCACTCTCATGACCTGTTCCTGCTTACTAACCGCTTTATCTCTTCTTCTTATCGGCTTCGTAAATTTCCGAACATGACCCAAACAAGTCTTGAACATGACCACGAAGAAAACACTGCTCTTTTTCCCACCCCCTGGTACTTATCAGTTGCTTCGCCAGACGAGCAATACCTTCTCTCTTTATCAGGCATCGTGTACCTCGTATTAATGCAGGATTGTAAGAATAACTCCCGGATTTACGGTGAAGTTAACATCAGGATTGAGTATCAGTGACCTTATAGTTGTATTCGAACTAAGGGTTACAGGCCCGCTGCTGATAACAACATCAGTATTACTATCCGGTATGGTACCGCAACTCCAGTTACCGGCTTGTTCCCAGGATGAATTCACACCCCCTGTCCAACGGTTTACAAATTTTATTGTAAAGGTCTTGCTGAAATTAACGCCAACAACACAACGGTATTTATATCCATACCACGATGAAGGAATAATAACCAGGTTGAGCGCAACTGTATTCACGCCTGAATAATTTGTTCCATTGATCATATTTGAAAAGCCGCTGCCGGTATTTAACTGCCATTGATAAGAGCCCGTAATATTCGACCGGATAGTTTTACTACCATTGGGACAAAGTTCAGCATCAGATCCATTTTGATTAATGTACACGATGGCCGCACTTGCATTTTCATCTGCAATTATAATATCCGGTTTGGCATCACTATCCACGTCGCCAACAGCCGAAGCGATTGCATATACAGAGTTGCCGATGAAGAAGCTGACCTTCGGGGCCATAGATAAATTTCCTTGCGTGCTGGTATTTTTCAGGATGTTAAAGAATGCGTTATCATTTGATGCAACAATATCAGGCTTATTGTCCCCATCAAGATCGCCAATACTGATATTGTTCGGATAATTCATTGGATAAGCAACGGGTGCAGCAAAAGAAATGTTTCCGGCACTGCTAAGGTTCCTCGCAATAATAACTGCGGTGTCCTGTGCCGGCACGCCGTAAATGCTATAATATCCGGCCGCTGCTATAATGTCTTTTTTGCCATCTGAATCAAGGTCAGCCGTAGTAATATAACTCGTTCGTCTTCCTGCATCATAACCGGTTACCTGAACCATGTTGATATTCCCAATACTACTGGTATTCCTGAAAATCGCCACCTCGTTGCTGGTGCTGCTGGTTGCCAATATATCTGGCTTGTTGTCGCCGTCTATATCTGATGCACATACACTAATTGCACTGCCGCCGGGAATTGGTATAAATTGCCTGTTTATAAAAGAGATCGTTGTTCCCGTACATGCATTCTTAAACACAAAGAATCCTGCCTCGCCATTTGATACAGAAAGATCAGGCTTGCCATCGCCATCGAGATCCGCAATGCTTACCTGGCTTGGATAATCTCCCGCATTGATGCCAACGGGGGTAGCAAAGGATATTGTTCCCGGCGTACTTGTATTTCGGAAAAGATCTACATCCGCATAATTACCATAAAACACATTGAAAACTTGATTGGTTACGGCAACATCAAGTTTGCCATCGCTGTTAAAATCTCCGGTAGCAACGCCGAAAGACATGCTGCCGGTTGTTTTAAAACATAAACGTCTTGCAAAAGAAACAACACCATTCACGGTTGTGTTGCGGTAAACCGCAAAGCTATCACGATAGTTTACATCACTCAAAACCGTTCCATGTATGGGTGCAATAATATCAGGCAATCCATCCCCATCTATATCAGCCACGGTGATATCTCTTAAATAATTCTGGGGATCAACCTGGGTGACCTTTTTAATAAAAGTACTAAGTGTAATATCGCCATCAGTAAATGTTGTATTGAAAACCTGCCTTGAGTAAATGGTATAGCCGTTTGTTGTAACCGATAGGGGTTGATAGGTTGCACCTGCAGGAACTGTAACAAAAAGTGAAGTTGCTGTAGCGCTGTTCACAACAGCTTTTACCGCTCCGAAATAAACTATATTATTAACCGGGGTTGTGCTGAAATTCGTTCCGCTGATCTTAACAACCTGTCCTACCGGCCCTGATAGCGGTAAGAAAGAACTAATGGCAGGAGCAATGGTATAGGTGAATCCGGGTTGGGATGCAGAACCCGATGGGCTGCTTACTATTATATCGCCTGAAGCGCCCATTCCCACCATGGCTTTAATGCTGGTAGATGAAACGATATTAAATGAAATTGCCGGAACGCCGCCAAAACTAACAGCCGTAACCGAAGATAAATTCGTACCGGTAATGGTCACTTCATATCCCTGGCCTGCAGATGTTGGGTTGAACGATGAAAATGTGGGCGGATCATTAGTTTTATTTTTCAAAAATGCAATCGCATTGATCTCACGCTCCAGTGTTATGATATCAGGTAAACCTGTATTACGAAGATCTGCAACGGCGAGTTGAAAATTTTTGGCGCCTGTATAATAATTCACTCCCGCATCAAAAGATAAACTGCCATTACCCGTATTTCGGAATACAGTCACATTGTTGGATAAATTATACTGCGGACAAACCACGTCTAACTTTCCATCCCCGTTCATGTCTGCCAACTTCACCCCCCAGGGATTATTGACCGTAAGATTTATCGGGGTCGCAAAAGAAATGGTTCCACCGCTGCTGTTGTTCTTAAGTATAGCGATGGCATTTGCATAATAACCCGATACAACGATCTCTGGTTTGTTGTCGCCATCCAGGTCCGCCGTTTCAATAGCAAAGCCGGTGTAAACACTTCCTACGTTTTGCAAAGGATCAAAAGAAATACTTCCTGTGCTGCTGGTATTATTCAACACAAGTACGGCACCGTTGCCATCCAAAACTAAAAGATCAGGTTTTCCATTTGCATTCACATCACGTAAGGTTACATCTTGTGTGGATTGTCCTGCAAAAAAAAACAAAGGACTATTGAATGAAATAATGCCTGCCGAAGAAGTATTCCTGAATACAAATATCCCATTAGAAGCCGTAGAAATGATATCCGGTTTACCATCTGCATCTACATCACCGACAGTAACACCATATGCTCCTGCAGCTGCAAAACGCTGTGCCGGGGCGAATGAAATAGAACCAGCACTGCTCAGGTTCTTGTAAACAGAAATGGAATCGAAGCTGTTATTGGAACTGCCAACAATAATATCCATTAATCCATCGCCATCTATATCGCCAAGCGCAACAGAATATGCCGATAATATATTATCGATATCGGTGCTGGCCGCAAAACCAATAGTTGAAGTTGTACTGGTATTTTTATAAATAGAAACCCAGCTGTTCGCATTGATCGCAACAAAATCTATTTTGCCGTCAAGGTCAAGATCGCCCACCGCTATATCTGTTGGATTGCCGGGCGTTGAAATATTGGGTGCAGATTGAAAAGAACTGTTTGTAAAAGGTCCATTTGCCCCGGGGAATGTTGTAATGAACGGTGCTTCTGAATAAGCAGTTAAGCTACTGTTTGTGACAGAAACAGGCACGTGCGGACTTGTTCCGTATGGCACCGCCACGGTGATAGCATTCGGACTGGCATTTGACACAGTTGCTCTTATCCCTCCTAAATTTACAATATTGAAAGAAGGCGTACTACTGAAACCTGATCCGGAAATAACAATATTGGTTCCTACAGGGCCATTGCCGGGTGTAAGGGTAGAAATGACCGGTTGAGATATTGCTCCCAGGCTTATAAATAAGTTAACGTACAGAAAAAAAACAAAATTCCTTTTAAAGGAATTCACGAAAAATTTATTCATCATTAAGGGCATTAGTTTGGTCTGTGAAGATAATAGATACTTCCAATAAAGAGCAGGCTGATCGGGCGCTTCTTTCGCTGATTATTCCACAGATGGAACCTTTGTGGCTTAGAATTCCCATGAAGAGAAGATGCTTTGAAAAAAGCTATAAGATATTTTCTACCACGTGCTGAATATTTTTCTTAAGCAATTTAAGGTCACCTACTTTAGTAATAAAGGCAGCGGCGCCAAACTGCGCATTCAAAGTGAGATAAAACTGGGGCTTCATCAACCTGACCTTCATATAAAATGGAGCGAAGTCTTGATTAAACAAAAGATGTTTAGCTTTTGCCTGCTAAAATCTAATTTGATATGATCCATTCGATTGGGTGGTGATAAATGATGTGGTTTTTGGAACTGTAAATTTATAGCTTATTTATATTCAGCTATTACTGGCGGATTATTTTTTTTGGTCCGCCAACAAGCAGCAGGCCCGTGTCCTGCAGCAGTCGAAGAAAATACTGGATTAAATTATTAATGTATCAATTCGTTCTTTCTCCGAGTGACCATGTGGATCCGCTGGAGCCTGGATGAACCGGAACTGCAGCCTTTAAATCGGGTAAAGCAAAAGTACTAATGCCGTTTCCTCCGTAAGTGGTTCCTAGTATAGAAAACAAAGCATTGTAACTTGAAATTGGTAATAACTGCCCATTACAAAAAGCCCAGCCAGATGGAGCATATGTTCCTGCAAACATTCTTACTTCACCAATCATTGCATCTCCATAATTGCCGCAAGCGCTACCTTGACTAGGATAAATACCACACAGACTTATGATATAATTTATGCCCAAAGCATTGTAACCTTTCACAGATGTTACTTGTCCGCCGGCAGCTGAACGTAAAAAATCAATAGGATTAGCGAGGGTGGTGATTTTCAAATTATTTACTGTGGCTGATCCACTTACTTTAATATTTCCGGTAACATCTAATTTTTCTGTGGGATTGGGGTTAGCAATACCGATGTTTCCCAGGTAGCCTGCATCACTTGGCATAAACACAAAATTCTTGGAGTAGAAGTACAAGTAATCATCTGCATTTGCTTCTCCTAGTCGGGCAAAATTGCCATCTCCAAATTTTAAAAACTTATCGTTGGTAGACGAGAACCAAACAGAATTTCCAATTTTAATATTTCCACTATCTACATGTAATTTTTCTGTAGGTGCATTAATGCTGATACCTACATTTTGAGAATAACTTACTGTAACAATATTTAATAGAGCGAGCAAAGAAAGAAGTGTTTTCATATTTATTTATTTTAAAAAGTTGTTTATATAAAAATTAAAATCCCGCAGCCTTAAAATTGTATGGGGTTATTTTCCAATGATCTTTAAATGCTGCTTTCAATCGGTCAGTATAAGCACCTGGCGACGATGTATAAACTGTAACCGGTTGAGTAATTAGTTTTTGCGCATTTTTACCACGGGTCTTATCAAAAATCTGTGCAACTGAAAGGGTGGTAAATGCACAAATAATTAAGCATAACAGGAAAGTTTTTTGAATAAATGATTTCATAGTTCTTAGTTTTTATAAAAATATGGAATAAAAGCATCTAATGGAATTTGCCAGATTTATTGAGAAAAATGTTTTAGATTTATCGCTTAATTTTTAATCTAACTATACTAACTCGAAGCATGAGAACTACTCTCCCGATTATTGTTGCCATAATTTCATTTTTTGTAATCTTTACCGGGTGCCAAAAGGAAATTTCCTATTCTACAACTGGTATAGTAAAAGACAGCACTATAAATTATAAAGTAGATGATGCATTACAAGTAATAGCATCTGTAAATGGAGTGGTCTTAGATGAAAATAACTTGCCCTCCCCCGGTGCCACTGTTCGTTGCGGCAACCAAACTATGGTGACAAATTCAATGGGGATTTTCTTTTTTAAAAACGTCTCAGTATCAAAAAATAATGGATCAATTACCATAAGTAAAAATGGTTATTTTAAAGGAACGAGAAATTTTCTTGCTGTACAAGGGAAACTCCACTTTTTACGGATACAATTAATAAAGCATACGCTTACAGCAACGCTGCCTTCATCGAGTGGCGGCACAGTCGATCTTGGTAACGGGGCTTCTATCGTTTTTCCTGCAAATGCTTTCTCTTATTCTAATGGAAACCCATATAACGGCAATGTACAGGTGTATGCTAAATACATTAATCCAGGAAATCCTTCACTGCATTTAACCATACCGGGAGATTTAAGAGGCATAAGGAAGAACGGTTTAGAAACTGTTCTGTCCACATATGGCATTATCGGTGCAGACCTGCTTGACGCTAATGGGAATACGTTGGTGATAGCCACAGGAAAAAAGGCAACCCTTGAATTTCCAATTCCGGCCAGCGTGCTTCCAGCCGCACAGGACACAATTGCTTTGTGGCATTTTGATGAAACCAAAGTAAGATGGTTAGAGGAAGGCACGGCCATAAAAAGTGCAGGCAAAATTAAAACAGATGTAACAAAGTTTTCCTTTTGGGCTATAAACGAAGCTGCAGGCTTTGTACGCATGAGTTGTGTAATCATGAATTCTATTGATTCTACACCAGTTGGAAACCAATTGGTAAGACTAACAGTGCAGGGCACTTCAATAACCTGTTTCGGATATACAGCCTGTACCGGATTTGTTATGAGTGGTGTGCCGGTAGGCCAGCCTATTGTAATGAATATTGAAGTGTCTAATGCTTGTGGAGCCGTATTGCATACACGAAATATCGGCCCTTTTACTACCGCTACTTCTCTTGATACCATCTGGATAGTGGCGCCCACAACAACATACACACTATTTACGGGTTATATTAAAAACTGCCAGGGGAATGTTGCTTCCAACAGCTACATCTCATTATATTCACCGTCATCAGGCTCATATATTTTTGTGCCCGATAGTGCAACTGGTTATTTTACATTGCCAGTTTATACCTGCCAGAATACCACGCTTAACTACAGTTACCAGGTAACAGAATTTGGCACAGGCCAGCAAAGCCCGGTAGTAACAGGCTCCACAACTTTACGTAGGGTTAACTTAGGAAATGTATTTGCCTGTACTACTCAACCTGTTACTACTAATGTGTATGTATTTGGTAATGAAACCTCGCCCGGCCCCAATAGTATTATAAAGTATTGGAAAAATGGAGTAGCCACTAATGTTAGCGATGGATCAAGAGATTGTTTTATAAGCCATGCTTTCATTTCAGCTAATAATGATATGTACATTGCAGGGCAGGAATGGGATGCTGCTGGTTTTACCAGCAATGCAAAACTTTGGAAAAATGGAATACAGACAGATATTACCGGGCTTTCATTTTTATCCTCAAACGCAACCGACGTTTTTGTTAATGGCACTGATGTATATGTTTCTTACGACCTGGATGATATTGCAACAGGTTATAGTTCTGCCAGGCTTTGGAAAAATGGTACAAGCACAACCCTGTCTAATGGTGCTGCAAACTTTCATGCTACTTGTGTTTATGTGTCTGGAAGCGATGTATACGTTGGCGGCACAAGTACCCCAACGGCATCTACTGTTTCCAGGGCTATAATATGGAAAAATGGCATCGCCCAATATCTTAACAATGGTCTGAACAATTCGATAGTAAGAAAAATATTAGTGAGCGGTACTGATGTTTATGCTGTAGGGCAGGACAATGTTGGCGGCATTGGAACTGGCAGAGCCGTTGTATGGAAAAATGGTGTTCCTGTTTATTTAACAGATGGCCTTACAAGTGATGCAATGGCTAATGATATTTTTATTGATGGAACTGATATATATGTATGTGGCAGGAAATCTTCAGGGGGCTCTGGCGAAATAGCCCAGTTGTGGAAAAACGGCGTAGCTACAATTTTATCTGTAAGTGGCAGTAACGGTATAGCGCAAAGTGTTTATGTAAAGAATGCTGATGTGTATGTAGCTGAAGCAGGATTTATAAATGGCCCAGTGCGGTTATGGAAAAACAATATTCCAACCTTATTGACAACTGGTAGTAATTTTAATAGTGTAGGATCTGTAATAGTTAGATAAATTAATTGCCTGCTATCCTTAAATTTCCGCAAAGCCGTTCCGCTTATGCGAGTATGTCATGGATTATTTTTAAAATTCCCGCTTGGCCGGGACTTAATAAACTAATGAAATAAGAACTAAAGCTTTTATTATTACAATTGGCAAAAACGATCTGCTTAAGTTTTGTGCGATAATGTCATCATAAAAGTGATTAGGTAGAACAGTAATACTTTTCGGCATAGGCATCACATCTTCCTTTCTCCTTCTTCTTCGTCGGGCTTGTGTCCCGGCGGGGTTTTCGCAACGTAAGTAATACCCAATTAGAAAAATCCTTGCGAAACCCCGATGCTTGCTTAACCTTCGAAAATTTACAAATCCTTGTAATGCCGGGGAGTTAATTGATTTAATAATTCCAGATTCGTAAAATGAAGCATGTTAAAATAATTCATGATTTCATTTTCCTAATCAGACCGATGATAGCAAAGACTAATTTGCGTTTAAAACCCAATACAGGAATCAATCCATATTGTTTCATGATGTCCTGTAATTTCTGAAAGTCA
>JBDSEE010000213.1:0-4833 GCA_039920245.1 Ferruginibacter sp. | reverse complement strand
TTCTGCAATCGTAATCAGTCTTGGAGAAGTTTTCAAAGAATAATTATTGAAATTATAATCGCCAAAAACTTCCTTTATCTGCAGTCCCTGGTAAGAAAACATATCAGTAAAATCCCCCAGAGAAAATTTGGCAACTTTCTCTGTATAGATTAGTGGTTCTGTGAGGGCCTCATCTTCTACTGTAATTTTTTTGTAAAAATGCGTTTCGTCATACCACTTGGTAATTATAAAATTGATTCCTTCAATTTCTTTCTCAGACTGGTGAATGGTATGGTCTTCTGCATAATGAACGTTCAGGTAATCCATCACAAAAATGCCGCCCACTTTTAGTGCGTGCGAAATGGTACGTATCGCATTATCATTTTCTCTTTGGGTATTAAAGTATCCAAAACTTGTGAAGAAATTAAAAGCATAGTCAAAGTAATTTATCCAGAAAAGTAAACGCATATCATGCTGGTAAAAATGCAGGTTACCTGACTCCTGATTCAAAGCTTCCTCAATACTTTCTTCGCTCAGATCTATGCCGGTCGTATCAAAACCCAGTGATGCAAGTTGTAGAGAGTGCCTGCCTTTACCACATGCAACATCCAGCATTTTTGATCCTGCATCAGGTTTAAGATAATCGATAAGTTTAGAAATAAATGCTGCCGCTTCAGTCTGGTCCCTGTTAAAATATAGCAAGTGATAGTAAGGGGAATTGAACCAATTTTTGAACCAGGGCTGCATATAGCAAAGTTAGGGCTGTAAGCACAATCTTCTGCCCCATTCTGACAACCTCGGTCACAATTCTTATCTTTGCAGTCCCTAAAAATAAAATAGAAGATGGCATTGATCAAGAGTATATCAGGAATACGAGGCACCATCGGCGGAGTACCTGCCGAGAACCTTAGCCCTCCCGATATCGTGAAATTTACGGCTGCATATGCTTCGTGGATTTTGGAAAAGGCAGGTTCTAAAAAGAAAAAAATAGTAGTGGGACGGGATGGAAGGATAAGTGGTGAGATGGTAAAACAACTTGTTATATCCACGGTTATTGCAATGGGTATTGATGTAATTGACCTGGATCTTAGCACTACTCCAACCGTAGAAATGGCAGTTATCTTTCTTAAGGCAAATGGCGGAATCATCATTACTGCAAGCCATAATCCTAAGGAATGGAATGCATTAAAATTGCTGAATGAAAAGGGTGAATTTATAAGCGCCGATGATGGAGAGCAGATCCTGGCCAATGCAGAAAATGGAGCATTCAATTTTGCTGCTATAGATAATATCGGCACTTCTGTTTCTAACAAGGAGATGCTAAATACACATATTGATGCAATCATCAATTACAGCCTGGTGAACCCCAAAGCAATTGCTGCAGCTGATTTTAAAATTGTGGTAGATGTTGTTAACAGTACCGGCTCTTTAGCAGTGCCTGCTTTACTGAAAAAGTTAGGAGTACAAAATATTATATTACTTAATGGGCAAATAAACGGAAAATTTGCTCATAACCCCGAGCCCTTACCAGAGAACCTTACCGGCCTTAGCCAGGAAGTTATAAGCCAGCAGGCTTCACTTGGCATTGCAGTGGACCCTGATGTGGACAGGCTTTGCTTTGTATGTGAAGATGGAAGTATGTTTGGCGAAGAATATACCCTTGTAGCAGTAGCAGATTATATTTTAAGCAAAACGAAAGGTAATTCTGTGAGCAACATGAGCAGCACGAGAGCCCTTCGTGATGTTACGGAAAAACATGGCGGAAATTATTTTCCCAGTGCGGTAGGAGAAGTGAACGTAGTGGAAAAGATGAAGGCTCATAATGCTGTTATTGGTGGTGAAGGAAATGGTGGCATCATCATTCCAGACCTGCATTATGGCAGAGATGCACTTGCCGGTATTGCCGTATTTTTAACCCAGCTTGCGGAGAGTAAAAAAACCATCAAGCAACTACGCAATTCCTATCCCAATTATTTTATCAGTAAAAATAAAATAGCGCTTGAAAATGGTATTGATGTAAAAGCAGTTTTTGACAAAATAAAAGATAAGTACAGGCACCAGCCGGTAAATACCGAAGATGGACTTAAAATAGAGTTTGACAATGACTGGGTGCACCTGCGCACAAGCAACACTGAACCGATCATCCGTATCTATGCCGAGAGTAATTTTGAAACAACTGCAGATAACATAGCCATGAGGTTGATGAAAGATATTAAAGAAGCGATGTAAAAGAAGTTGACTGATGACAGTAGTTTGTTGGTAGAGATATCATATTTAACTATCGACTTTTTATCTATCATCTGCCACTTATCACCTAAACAAATGAACAGAATTTATTTTGATAATGCGGCTACTACCGCCCTTGACCCATCGGTCCTGGAAGTGATGATGCCTTTTCTCACCGAAAAATTTGGCAACCCATCTTCTATTTATTCTTATGGAAGAGAAACAAAAATGGCCATTGAGACTGCCAGGAAATCTGTCGCAAAGATCCTGAATGCCCATCCTGCAGAAATATTTTTTACAAGCGGGGGAACAGAAAGCAGCAACACTGCAATTGGAGCAGCCGTCCGTGACCTTGGTTGCAAACATATCATTAGCTCCACAATTGAACATCATGCTACGTTGCATACCGTAGAGCATTTAGATAACCTGGATCAAGTAAAAGTCAGTTATGTAAAATTATTGCCCGATGGACATATAGACTTAGAGCATCTGGAAGAACTGCTGGCGGCATCGAACGAAAAAACACTTGTTACTTTATTACATGCAAATAATGAAATTGGAAACCTGCTGGATATTATTGCCGTTGGAAATTTATGCAAATTATACAATGCACTTTTCCATTGCGACACGGTACAAACTGTAGGTCATTTCCCTTTTGATTTACGAAATACTCCAGTACATTTTATTACAGGTGCAGCACATAAATTTCATGGCCCCAAGGGTGTTGGCATTTTGTACATTAATGAAAATGTACGCATCAAACCTTTTGTTCATGGTGGTGGGCAGGAACGAAACATGCGTGCAGGAACCGAAAATATTTATGGTATTGTGGGTTTTGCCAGGGCTTTGGAAATGGCTACTGAAAATCATGAAACAGATAGTGCTTACATTGGCACACTGAAATATTATATGCATGATGAGTTGAAGAAAAATATAAAGGGTGTAGGTTTTAATGGAGATACATTAGGCAGAAGTTTATATACGGTGCTTAGTGTGAGTTTCCCGAAAACAGAAAAATCTGAAATGATCCTATTCAATCTTGACATTTATAATATATGTGCAAGTGGAGGCAGTGCATGTACCTCTGGTGCTGACCAGGGTAGCCATGTGATACGTGCCATCAACCAAAACCCAAACCAGGTTACCGTACGTTTTAGTTTCAGCAAGTACAATACAAAAGAAGAAGTGGATTTGGTGGTTGACAAGTTGAAAGAGTTGGTTTAATCATTTAAGAATTTAAGGTGCAATATATTAAGACAAGTATCAAACTAAGGGTGCAGTTGGGCTTAGCTTTTTAACCGCATAAGCCCTGGTTAAGGAAAGCATGCATATAGTACGGAGTATACGTGGCTTCAGGGTGCTTTCTGTACGGAGTAAAGCAGGCGTCTCTATAATTAACCTATTAAGTTATCAAGGATTCTCTAGAACTTGTAAAGTACTATTCACCAAAACTTCTTTAACCTTTTCCTTTCTTATTATACAAATCTAATAGTCATTTCCTCCAGCCATCTTACCTATTCCGATTAATTTTACAGCACAGGTTTTGCTTATCATTAAATATAATATGCAAAGTTTTACGATAAATGACCTTGAACGCTTATCAGGCATTAAAGCAGCGACCATAAGAATATGGGAACGACGTTATCAATTATTTGAACCCTCCAGATCATCTGGAAATGTAAGAATCTATAGTTTTGCTGACCTGGAAAAATTATTGCCTATTGCCCTGCTTACGAAAAATGGTTATCGCATTTCCACCGTTTTAAAATCGACAGCTTACTCACTTGATAATGCTATTCAACGGATTGCTGAAGATGATGTACAATGGGAGCATGCGATCAACCAGTTGATTGTGCACATGTACCACTCAAAACAAGCTTTTTTTGATGAATTATTGGACGAACTTCTTGTTACATGGAAGATAACTATT
This sequence comes from Ferruginibacter sp., assembly GCA_039920245.1. Classification (GTDB taxonomy): domain Bacteria; phylum Bacteroidota; class Bacteroidia; order Chitinophagales; family Chitinophagaceae; genus Ferruginibacter. The sequence continues at coordinate 698 of JBDSEE010000213.1, read as the reverse complement.
CTTGTAGAGAAAATCATTGCTCCATTTTTATTTACCACCGGTTTATTATGGAAAGGACATCAACGGGATGAGGAACACCTTGTGGTAACTGCTATCAGGAAAAAACTTATCCTGGCAATAGAAACGTTGCCAAATACTTCGTTACCATCTTTTACTACTGTTTTATTTTTACCAGATAAAAAACAACTTGATTTAGGTTTGTTATACGCTAACTATTTACTTAAAAAATCTTCAGTAAAGCTTATATACCTGGGCAATGATATTAACCTGCAGAATCTTAAATATGTTATTGATATGAAGCGGCCAAATTATCTCTTTACCTACCTTTTTCCAAAGCATCCGTTTAAAATTCCGGAACTCTTAAAGATCATAAAAGAAAACTCTCCGGCATCAGTTTTATTAGTGAGTACTTATAGTCATGGAATGAAGGACAAGTCAGCTTCAAAAAATTTCAGGCAACTCCCTTTCCAGGAAGCTTTGGATTTTCTGCAACATGAATTAGTTGCATAAAGGGATTATTCAAAGAAAATTTTTTTAAAAGCGGGGATTTATATTCCCGTCTGCTGAAATTGCCTTACACCTCGTTCCAGCATTCTCTCATTAAATATTTAAATAGTTAGACAAAATTCCGGCTCTTGTTTTGGGTCATTGTTTATACCATTATCCCCGGAAGAATTTACAATTGGTTTAATTTTTTT
>JBDSEE010000212.1:0-42505 GCA_039920245.1 Ferruginibacter sp. | reverse complement strand
GTGGCAGAAACCTATGAAAAAGCAATTGAACAATTCAACATTCAACATCCAGCATCCAACACAGATTCTATTAAACAGGACGAAGACTGTCTCGACACATGGTTCTCTTCATGGCTCTGGCCATTTGAAGTGTTCAAAGGATTTTCTTCTCCGGGCAATGCCGAAGTGAAATATTATTATCCAACTAACACATTGGTAACTGCACCTGAAATTATTTTTTTCTGGGTGGCAAGGATGATCATGGCTGGATATGAGTATATGGGTGAGAAACCTTTTGATGCGGTATATTTTACAGGAATTGTGAGAGATAAACAAGGACGAAAGATGAGCAAGAGCCTGGGCAATAGCCCGGATATGCTTGGATTGATAGACCAATATGGAGCAGATGCAGTTCGTTTTGGAGTAATGGTTGCATCGCCTGCTGGTAACGATATTCTGTTTGACGAAAGTTCACTTGAGCAAGGGCGCAATTTCAATAACAAGATGTGGAATGCACTGAAGCTAATTAAGATGTGGGAAGGAAGGAAAGCAGTCGGCAGTGTGCAGTCGGCAATGGTTAGTGGTAATGAGTTTGCAGTATTATGGTTTGAAAATCGGTTGAATGAAGTAAAAGCTTCCGTAGATGAAATGATGAACCAGTTCAGGTTGAGTGAGGCATTAAAAGCTATCTATTCATTGATATGGGATGATTTCTGCAGCTGGTATTTAGAATGGGTTAAACCGGGTTTTGAAGAGCCGGTTGATACAGAACTCTATGAAAAGACAGTAGGATTCTTTACCGAATTAATGCAGTTACTTCATCCGTTCATGCCATTTATTACTGAAGAAATTTATCATGCATTGGCAGAGCGCACCGATGATCTTTGTGTTAAACTATATGGCAGTATAAAAACTGCAGATAATACTTTTTTACTACAAGGCAAGTTGCTGAAGGATACTATTACAGCATTGCGAGATGTGAGAAACAAGCAACAACTGAAACCAAAAGAAACAATTGCATTGCATATACAGACTACAGATAAAAATACTTTTAGTAAAATTGAAATGCTTCTTGCCAAACAGCTTAATGCTAAAAGCATTGGCTATGCAGATGAACCTGTAAGTAATACTATTACAACAGTATTGGGTAAAGACAAATTCTACATTGAAACAGAACAACCTCAGGATACGGCTAAACAGCAGGAAGAAATGTTGAAGGAATTGAACCACCTGAAAGGATTTTTAGCTTCAGTAGAAAAAAAACTGGGCAATGAAAAATTTGTTCAAAACGCAAAGCCAGAGATTCTTGCACTTGAACAAAAGAAAAAGGCGGATGCTGAAACTAAGATTAGGGTTATTGAAGAAAGTTTGAATGTATAAAGCTTTATAAAAATATTAATTTGGGCATGTGGTTAAACATTTTATAAATCTATTTCTCTGCCCTTCCATGAAATTTTTTTGGATTAGATTCGTTATCTATTCAAAAGGTTTTATGAAAAAAATTATACCAGCTTTATTCTTAATGTGTTTTCTTTTTTCATTCAGCGGCATTGCGCAAAAGAAAACAGGACCTATAAAACCTAAGATCTCCACTACACTTAACGGCATAAGGGATTCATCAGTTATTACTGTTGATGATGCTATAAAGTTTATAGCAATGCCAATTTCTATATTAGATGATAAAAAAGGGGTGTACCGAATTTCTTCTTATATGTTTATGTATGTAAGAAAAGGGGTAACAGAAGATGAAGCAACCGGCAAAGTTTCTCCCATAACCTCAAATGTTTCCGCAATATTCAAAACCACACCGCTCTCTCCTATCTGGATAAAAACCATCCAGGAGCAAGTTAAGCCGGGTGAAGAATTATTTTTTGTTGATATAATTGTAAAAGATGGCGCAGGAAAACTTTTCTATGCTCCCACGTTAAGATTACTTGTAAAGTAATGATAGAGATTAAGAACGCTACTACAAGCGATATTGAAATTATACGCCAGCTTACGTTTCGCATCTGGCCACCAACATATTCAGAAATTGTAGGCGAGGAACAGGTTGCCTTTATGCTGGAACTTATTTACAGTCCTGCAGCATTAAAAAATCAAATAGAAAATTTACAGCATCGTTTTATAATTATTTATGAGCATGGCGAAGCGTTTGGATTTGCATCATACAGTCCAAAATCTGCTGAACAGCAAAATGTTTTTCGCTTGCATAAATTATATGTTCTAACAGATCAACACGGAAAAGGATTTGGAAAAAAGTTAATTGATCATATCATCGCAGATATGAAATTATCCAATGCAACAATCTTAGAATTAAATGTAAACCGCCAGAATCCTGCCATTAGCTTTTATAAAAAAATCGGTTTTGAAATAAAATATTCAGAAGACATTGATATTGGCAACGGATATTTTATGAATGATTACGTGATGGGGTTTAGGATTTAGAATTAGGAATTTATTTTTAGAACTTCAGCTGTCATCTGTCAACTCTTCTAAACCAACACATGTGTTTGCTTAATCACTCCCATGACGAACACGCTTTGAAGGTGCCCCATATTTTCTATTTGCCCTAGTTTGTTCACATGAAAATCATAATAGGCATCCATATTTTCAGCAACAACTTTCAGCATAAAATCAAACTCTCCCGATATATTATAGCATTCAATTACTTCTGGTAGTTCATGAATCGTATTGATAAATTTAGTTCCGGCTTTCTTGTTATGGTCTTTAAGGCTCACATAACAGATCACCATTAATCCCTTTTTTACTTTTGCCGCATCCAGCAAAGTAGCATATTGTTTTATCACACCATTTTGTTCCAATCTCTTTATCCGCTCGTGTACAGGCGTGGTACTCAAGTGAATTTTTGAAGCGATTTCCTTAACTGTGATTATGGCATTTTGCTGAAGCAGTTTTAATATTGCCAGATCATTGTTATCAAGGGCAATTTGCTGCACAGGCTTTTTTTCTATTTCGGTAGTTTTTATTGGCATAAACAGGTCACTTATTCTGCTAAATTACAATTATCAGGTATTCTATCCTAAATATTAAAATTTTGATAGGATAATATCCTGATGATTTAAATTTGCATCCTAAACAAATTATCATGTCAACTATTACAGAAAATGGAATCGATTTCAGTCTTGCACACAAAGTGAAAGACATCAGCCTCGCTGCTTGGGGTCGCAAAGAAATCAGGCTTGCTGAAGCAGAAATGCCAGGCCTTATGTCATTAAGAGCTGAATATGGCGCATCACAACCATTGAAAGGTGCACGTATTGCAGGCTGTCTTCACATGACTATTCAAACTGCCGTATTAATTGAAACATTAATTGCACTTGGTGCAGAAGTAAAATGGAGCAGTTGTAATATTTTCAGCACACAAGACCAGGCCGCTGCCGCAATTGCTGCAGAAGGTATTGGTGTTTTTGCATGGAAAGGACAAAGCCAGGAAGAAGCGGATTGGTGCATTGAGCAGACATTATTTTTTGGTGCTGCTGATCGTCCTTTGAATATGATTTTGGATGATGGTGGTGATCTTACCAATATGGTTTTTGATAAGTATCCTGAACTGATTTCAAATCTTAAAGGACTTAGCGAAGAAACAACCACCGGTGTTCATCGCCTTTACGAGCGCATGGCAAAAGGCACTTTGCCTATTCCTGCAATTAATGTAAATGACTCTGTTACCAAATCTAAATTTGATAACAAATATGGTTGCAAAGAAAGTTTGGTTGATGCTATCCGTCGTGCTACAGATATCATGATGGCAGGTAAAGTTGCTGTAGTTGGTGGATACGGTGATGTGGGTAAAGGAAGTGCTGAAAGCCTTCGTGGCGCTGGTGCACGTGTTATCGTAACAGAAATTGATCCTATCTGCGCATTGCAGGCTGCAATGGATGGTTTTGAAGTTAAGAAAATGATTGATGCAGTAAAAGAAGCTGATATTATTGTAACGGCTAGCGGTTGTCGTGACCTGATCACAGGCGATCATTTTAAAGTGATGAAAGACAAAGCGATCGTTTGTAACATTGGACACTTTGATATTGAAATTGATATTGCATGGCTGAACAAAAACTATGGCAATACAAAAGATACCATCAAGCCGCAGGTTGACATCTACAATATTGATGGAAAAGATGTGATTATTCTTGCTGAAGGAAGGTTAGTAAATCTTGGTTGTGCAACTGGTCATCCAAGCTTTGTGATGAGTAATTCATTTACCAATCAAACCCTTGCCCAGATAGAGTTGTGGACAAACACTGATAAATACGAAAACAAGGTTTATGTTCTTCCAAAACATCTTGATGAAAAAGTTGCCCGTCTTCACCTGGCAAAAATTGGTGTGGTGCTGGAGGAATTAACATCGGCACAATCTGAATACCTTGGCGTTAGCAAAGAAGGTCCATTCAAAAGTGAAATGTATCGTTACTAATCTTAAAACGAAACATATTATTAAGGCCCACTTCCCCGGAAGTGGGTTTTTATTTTTAAAGCACCATGAGTTTTATTGCTCAAAATTCCCCAACGGGCTGCCCGGCCAGGAACGAGTAAGTCGTGAAGGTTGTGTTATAATGATCCCGGCTCACCAGGACTCATCTCAGCCGTCGCATATTATCGAACTATATAAAATGTTAAAGCACAATCAAATATTTTTTAATCAATTTCTTTTCTTTTTCTTTCCCTCTTAATTCAATAATTTTAAAAGTATGAAGCAATTGCTTTTTCTTTTTTCCTTATGGCTCTGTTGCCTCACAGCCATTTGCCAGGAACATAGTTATCAAAGGTTTTCTATCCCCGGTAGCGAAGCTGTTTCTACAAATTCCATTGCACATTATATACAATCAAATTTTAAATCAGATAAGGATAAAATTGCGGCAGCGTATGATTGGGTCATTGAAAACATTGCATATGACAAGGATAGTATGTACAGCATTAATTGGAACAGGGGTAAGGAAGCTATCATCACAGAAGCCATGCGAAGGAGAAAAGGTGTTTGTGAAAATTTTGCTGCTATATTTTGTGACATCGTAACTAAGACTGGCATTTCCGCTTATGTGGTGACTGGCTACACAAAACAAAATGGATGGATAGATAAATCAGATCATACCTGGTGTGCTGTAAAGCTACGGGATGATTGGTTTTTGTGTGATCCAACCTGGGATAAGGGACAACAGTTTCATGGGTTTGATTATTTTCTGGTTTCACCTGAAACCTTTATTGCATCACATATCCCATACGATCCGATGTGGCAGTTGTTGAAGTATACCGTTTCTCATGCTGATTTTAATGGAGTAAAGAAATCATGGAAACCCGGTATCAGCATTTTTAATTTCGGCGATTCCATTGCAGCATTCAGTAAAATGAATGAGCCCGAACAAATACAAACAACTTTCTCAAGATTAGAGAAAGAAAAGAATATAAACCAATTAATCAGGAATCGTTTGGCCTATCTACATATGCTTATCGCAATTGATAACGAAGAATCGGACAGGAATTTTTACAATGCAGCAGTAACAGATCTCAACAAAGCCAATAATATTTTTAATAGCTATTTAAATTTTCGCAACAACGGGTTTACGCCTCCTACAACAGCAACTCAATTAATTAATTTACTTGACAGCACTTCATTACTGCTGGAAAATGCAAAACGAAACATCGGAAATATGAATAAAATAAATCCATCTTTCCAGTTCGATCCTGGTACTTTAATTAACAGGATAAGTAGCCTGGACAACAGGTTACAGAATGAAAAGGAATTTTTAAAAAATAATTTTGAGGTAAGAAAGAATAAATAATTTTTTGATCTATTAGTAAAATCAGGAATTACCTGCCTCTACAACTTCCTTTAATTTTTGTAAAACCATATCCCAGTTAGTAGTAGAGTGAGTTCTTTCTTCTGAGCTGGCAATATTATCCTGTGTAAGTGACACAATTGTTTTTCCATCTTCAACACTCAGTACATAAGTAACAAGATTATAATTTTCAGGCGTATCTTCTTTCCCACTCATCGAGCTCAAATAAGTACTTTGGAAAACTTTCTCCGGTACAAGTTTTTTGATCACTCCTTTATCATGATAAGCTTTGCCCTCCCATTCACCCGAATATTCTATCGCACTTCCTTCTTTCCAATCTGAAACCACATTGGTTCCAAAAAGATATTTTTTAATTATAGCTGGGCTAACGAGCGCTTCCCACACTTTAGAAACAGGGGCATCAATTGTTACGGAAGATTCAGCAACATATGTATTATCAATCATAAAATTAATATTTTAGGTAAATAATGAGGGCCTACATTTTAAAACAAAAATCCTGCCATTGACTTTGAATAAAATTTATAGAAAACATCTTTAAAACATTAGCAAAGCTCTTATTAACTTTGCTTCATGCCTTCCCAATATGAGCAAACCATTGAATACCTTTATTCGCAATTGCCGATGTATAGCCGCATTGGTGCCGCCGCTTACAAAGAAAACCTTAATAATATCACCAGCCTTTGTGAAGCATTAGGCAATCCCCAAAATAAGTTTAGGAGCATCCATGTTGCGGGAACCAATGGTAAAGGAAGTACATGTCACATGCTGGCCTCTGTATTACAAACTGCAGGTTACAAAACAGGACTATGTACATCTCCACATATTCATACGCTTGAAGAAAGAGTGCGGGTAAATGGCGTAATGATGGATAAAGAATTTGTAGTAAGTTTTGTTGCAAGAACAAAAGCCATTTCAGAAAAAATACAACCTTCTTTCTTTGAACTTACAATCGCAATGGCATTTGAATATTTTGCGCAGCAGAAAATTGATATTGCAGTTATTGAAACTGGGCTCGGTGGAAGGCTTGATAGTACCAACATAATTGTTCCTATACTTTCAATCATAACCAATATCAGCCGTGACCATACCCAAATACTAGGAAATAAGCTTGAAGAAATTGCATTTGAAAAGGCCGGCATTATCAAAAATAATATTCCCGTTATTATAGGGGAAGTATCGCCTGAAACCCTCCCGGTATTTATAAAAAAAGCCAATGAAAATAAAGCAGTGCTTCATATTGGTCCCGAGATGTTTGTGTCACAATTCATTGATGAAGCCAACAGCTTACTATTATGCAATATTCATAACACGAGGACTGACGTTGTAGAAAAACTAAGGCTTGACTTAACAGGCCTGTACCAGGTTAAAAATGCTTGTACGGTGCTTGCAGCAATAGAAATAGTTCGGGCACAAGGTTTTGAAATTTCTGAAGCTGCCTTGCATACCGGCCTTGAAAATGTAAAGAAAATAACGGGCATAAGTGGACGCTGGGAAATGCTGGGACAAAAACCAACCATCATTGCAGACGTAGCTCATAATGAAGGCGGGATTAGCCAGGTTATTTCTCAGTTGTCAATTCATTACCCAAAAAAGAAACTTCACTTCGTATTAGGATTTGTAAAAGATAAAGACATTGATCATGTGTTGAAACTGTTCCCTGCTGATGCAAAATATTATTTCACCAATGCTAATATTCCCCGTGCCCTGCTCCATACGGACCTAATGAAAAAAGCTAATGAGAATGGATTATTTGGTAAGAGTTATGATAATGTAAATGAGGCCCTGAATGCTGCAAAAAAAATGGCGGCAAAAGAGGATGTGATAATTATTTGCGGAAGCTTTTTTATAATTGCAGAACTGGATACTAATTTGTTTCCAGGTAATTAAAGCCATAAAAAAGACAAAGCGCATGCATGCTTTGTTTTATTTCGTTATGCATCAACATGGTCTTTACTTCATGCAGCGGCTTTAAAATGATTTCTATTTCTTCGTTCTCATCTAAGGATTGATCACTGATGAGCGCTCCACCAGTTGCCAGGAACATATGTGTGAAATTATTCAGAACGCCTGGGTTTGCTGCAGTTATGCCAAGGTAATGAAACTGCGTAAAACTATAACCTGTTTCTTCAAGTAACTCTCTTGCAATAGCCTGCTGTGGCTGCTCTCCTGAATCAATGAAACCACCGGGAAGTTCGATAAGTTTATCAGCAATAGGATGCCTGTATTGCTTTACAAGGATTAATTCATCATTATTGATAATTGCCATGGCAACAACTGTGGTAGGCAATTCAACTACAAAATAAGGTTCTACAATCTTTCCATCAGTAGTTTCATATCCATCCTTACGTGCAGAAAAGAATGGATGCTTCGCAATATATTCTGAGGAAAAAGTTTTAAACAATGCTTGTATTTTTTATTACACGAACTATAGCTAAGGGAATTACACGAATGATATGCCGGATATAAGTGTTCCTAATATTCCCATCATTAATTTCTAACTATCAATTAATAAATTATCAATTATCAACTAACCAATTATCCATTATGACCATCCCTCTCTTTCCCTTAATGCCCTTACATGTGCTACGTGATGTTTGCTATGCCAGGCATACATCCCAAGCAAGAACCACAGTGTCATGTCTTTTTTATGTTCAGTATGATAAACAGTTCTGTCCCATTCTTCCTGTTGAATATTTACCAACACTTCATACCAACGCTTATGCAATGCATGCAAAAGCGTGAGTGAAATATTTACGGGTAGATTATGTGTATCCTTTAACTCAGCCCAGGCACCCTGGTCGTATGGCTTAATAGGCGGGTTGTTTTCTGTTAGGCCCAATTTAAACCTGATGTAAGCATTCATATGACTATCTGCAACGTGATGCACCAGTTGCTTCACCGTCCAGCCGCCAGGGCGATATTGCGTATCAAGTTGCGCTTCATCCAGGTTCGTAATTGCATACTCCAATTGCAAAGGAAGTGTTTCAATATCAAGCAGCCATTCCTGCAATTGAGATTGCGAGAAAGGCTGCGGAATATATTTGCCTATGGGATAACTCAGATCCTGTTCCATTATTTTACTGTTGCAGGTTTAATATTTTCTAATATAATTTCAAATACTAATGTAGCGCCCGGTGGGATGGCTCCTGAACCGCTATCGCCATAACCAAGTCCGCTAGGTATATAAACTTTCCAATGAGCTCCTTTAGTCATTAATTGTAATATCTCTGTCCATCCGCTTATTACACGATTCAAAGGGAAGACTGCCGGTTCGCCACGTTTGAATGAGTTGTCAAATTCAGTTCCATCTATAAGCGTTCCTTTATAATTTACCACAACTGTATCAATCGCCAAAGGCTTCGCTGCTGCTGCATCCCCGGCTTTAATAATTTCATATTGCAATCCATCAGGAAGTGTGATCACCCCTGTACGTTTTTTATTTGCTTCTAAGAAGGCTTTTCCTTTCGCAGTTTCACCACTTGATTTCTTTTGTGCCAATGTGGAAAGTTGTTGTTGCAAACACAAATTAGCCTGGGCTTCAGTAAGTAATGGCGTTCTTTTTTTCAATACATCATCAATGGCCCTTTGTACCAATGAAGCATTTAAATTTGTTATGCCTTGTAATTTCATACTCTCGGCAATATTCAGTCCCGCTGAATAACTAAAACTATCGATCGCAGTTTTCAGTGGGGAAGCTATAACAGCCGTTTTACCGGTGGTCTTAACAGGTACTTTTTTACCTTGTGCATTTACAGAAATTGTTACAGTTACAAAAGCCAACATGCATAGCGCTGTTCTTTTCATCAATTTTATTTTTTGTTTTTAAAATATCTGCAAATAAAAGCAATGTTATTCATCCCGCATCTCCCTGCCTGTTAAATGTATAAAAACATCTTCCAGGTTGGCAGCCTTCACCTGTTTAGGTCTTTCAAATCCCGTGGCCACCAGGTCGTCTATCATTTTGTCGGGTGAATCAAGTTTGATGATTTTTCCTTCATCCATGATAGCAATGCGGTCGCAGAGCTGCTCCGCTTCATCCATATAATGTGTGGTAATAATAACAGTTGTTCCTTTATCTCGAATCTGTTTAATAAGGTCCCAGAGATTTCGCCTTGCCTGTGGGTCAAGGCCGGTTGTAGGCTCATCCAGGAAAATTATTTTCGGTTTATTTATTAAAGTAGTAGTAATAGAAAAACGCTGACGCTGGCCACCGCTCAATTCTTTACTCTTATTCTTAGCCTTTTCTTCCAGGTTTACCATTTTCAAAAGTTCCATGGGGTTTACATCCTGGTTGTATAATCCACCAAAAAGATTGATCAATTCTATAAGATTAAGATTTGGATAAAAGCCCGAGGTTTGCAATTGAACACCAATTATTTTTTTTATCTCGCCTGGTTGCTTATCCAGATCAAGTCCATTCACCGTTACCTCGCCACTGGTTTTCTGGCGAAGGGTTTCAATGATCTCCAGGGTTGTGGATTTGCCTGCACCATTCGGGCCCAACAATCCAAAAATCTCGCCTTCTAATACGTCAAATGAGATGGACTTTACGGCCCTGAAATTGCCATAATCCTTAACGAGGTTTTTTACAGTAATGATTTTTTGCGCCATTATACATGCAACTTGTATTTTATTTTCCTAATATCAAAAATTATTTGATTTACTCATTGCGGAAACTTTAACAACAAAACAATTGACCGCTTGTTTTGTTATGTAAATTGTGGCGGTTTTTCCTGGGATAAAATAACAAATATGCTCGGCTTTAATTTTACTAAATATGATCCCGCCGAAGGGGCGCAGACAAGTTTTGAAAAACTACTGGATCTTCTTATGCAGTTGCTTACCTACACCAGCGGCGATTTTGGCGAAGCCATGCATTGGATGAACCAGCTTGACCAGCAATATGGCCTTACAAATGAAGAATATGGCATGGGCGATTTTTTGGAAGAATTAAAACAGAAAGGATATATCGATAATGATAATGAAAAGGGCGAGATAAAAATTACTCCAAAAACAGAGCAGGGTATTCGTAAAAAAAGTCTGGAAGAGATATTTGGCAAGATAAAAAAAACGAGGCAGGGAAATCATAACGCTTACAAGTCTGGAAATGGTGATGAAATAAACCCAGAGACTAGACCATTTGTTTTTGGCGATACCATGGAGCAAATCGATTTTACATCTTCAATTCGCAACGCACAGGTTAATCATGGCATAGATAGTTTCCGCATGCAGGAAGATGACCTGGAAATAAGAGAAACAGATTTCAAATCTCAAACATCAACCGTGCTGATGATTGACATTTCGCACTCAATGATCTTATATGGCGAAGACAGGATAACACCTGCAAAGAAAGTTGCCATGGCATTAAGTGAATTGATCAAAACAAAATACCCAAAAGATACATTAGACATCGTTGTTTTTGGAAATGATGCGTGGACTATTGAAGTGAAAGATCTACCTTATTTACAGGTGGGGCCATATCATACAAATACAGTTGCAGGACTTGAACTTGCAATGGAACTGCTTAGAAAAAGGCGCAATCCGAATAAGCAAATATTTATGATAACGGATGGCAAGCCAACCTGCCTGAAACAGGGAAAGAATTATTATAAGAACAGCTTTGGTATCGACAGGAAGATTCTGAACCGCTGCATGAATCTTGCGACTCAATGTAAAAAATTAAAGATACCGATCACTACATTCATGATTGCAAGCGACCCTTATCTGCAACGGTTCGTACAGGAATTTACCGAGACAAATAATGGCAAGGCATTTTTTGCATCGCTTGACAAACTGGGTGCATTTATTTTTAAAGATTTTGAAAGCGGCAGATCAAAAACTGTTTATTGAATTTGGCCACAAAATAATCAACTGACTAATTTTAAGAATACATAATGACGAAAGCAACTACACTGGGAGAGTTAAAAAAATCCGGATACAAACCCAAAAGAATTAAAGACGAATTAAGGGAAAATCTTTTAAAGAAAATAAAAGCAAAGGAGCAACCTTTCCCAGGTATTATGGGTTACGATGATACGGTGATACCCGACACTGAAAGAGCAATTTTGTCAAGGCATAATATTTTATTTTTAGGATTAAGAGGCCAGGCAAAGACAAGGATGGCAAGGCTAATGACAAGCCTGCTGGATGAATACATTCCTATTGTGTCCGGAAGTGAGATCAACGATGATCCCTTAAATCCTGTTTCAAAATATGCTGTAGATCTTATTGCAGATAAAGGAGATGACACGCCGATAGAATGGCTGCATCAAAGCCAGCGATATGGCGAAAAATTAGCTACACCCGATGTGAGCGTTGCCGATCTTATTGGTGATATAGACCCGATAAAAGCTGCCAACTTAAAACTTAGTTTTGCAGATGAAGGTGTATTGCATTATGGAATAATTCCCAGGAGCAATCGATGCATTTTTGTCATCAATGAGCTGCCCGATCTGCAGGCAAGAATACAGGTTTCTCTTTTTAATATTTTGGAAGAAGGCGATCTGCAGATACGTGGTTTTAAATTAAGATTACCACTGGATGTAATGTTTGTCTTCACCGCAAATCCTGAAGATTATACCAACAGGGGAAGCATTGTAACGCCACTGAAGGACCGGATAGAAAGCCAGATCCTTACCCATTATCCTAAATCAATTGAAACAGCACTGCAGATAACCGCACAAGAAGCTATCCTTGATGGAGATCAGAAAAAAAGAGTTGAGGTAAGTGACCTTATCAGGAGGTTAGTGGAGCAAGTTGCTTTTGAAGCAAGGGATAATGAACTGGTAGATAAAAAAAGCGGGGTGAGTGCAAGGCTTAGCATTTCTGCTTTTGAAAATGCGGTGAGCGCTGCAGAAAGAAGAGCGATTATTAACGGTGATAAAACAACCCAGGTTTGGATCAGTGATCTCACAGGAATTATTCCTTCCATTACAGGTAAAATAGAACTCGTTTATGAGGGCGAGCAGGAAGGCCCTTACCAGGTTGCTTATAATCTTTTAGAAAAATCAATACGGACCATTTTTGTACAATATTTTCCAAACCCTGAAACTTTTAAAAGAAAAAAAGGAAAAGAACAGGCCATTGAAAATCCTTACAAAGCCATAACGGGTTGGTTTGATGCAGGCAATGCACTGAATATTTTCCTGGAAACAAAAGATGCAGAAAAGATACAAATGCTTTATAAAGTAAGCGGACTACATGCATTGGTAAAAAAATATTTCAATATTCCTGGCGAAAAAGAAAATGCATTGCTGATGGAACTTGTATTACACGGGCTTGCGGCCTATTCATTGATAAGTAAAAAAATTATTGACGGGAAGATTGAATTCAAAGACCTGATGGGTAGCATGTTCAACTTTAGTAATACCGATGAAATGAAATTTGATGATGAGGATGAATAGATTTTTGATTTAGCAGTTTCACCTATTCTAATTTTGTATAAAATATTTTTTTTAAAAAGGCTATTTTTTAATCACAGCCAGGTTAGAAAATATTCATGTTAAGCTTTTGGCGATTAAAGTCAAGTCAGTTTATTCTGGATAAATAATTGGCTAGTGATATTCAGGTAAAATGTAAACCCCTTTTTTATTTGTTCAAATTAATTCAGGTTTTGCTTTAGAAACAACGCTAAATCGTCCGTTGATATATCTTTTTTCAAAATTTTTCCATTTCTGTCAAGTAAAAAATTTGTTGGAAAGCTTAAAATGTATAGCTTTTTAGCTTCTACTCCACCAGCATCTAAGTACTGTATCCAGGTTAAATTAAAATTTAAAATTACTTCTTTCCAATGTGATACATTCTTTTTGCTGTCTGTTGAAATTCCAATTATCTCAAAGCCTTTTTGCTTATTCTTATTATAAATATTTTGTAATGTATCAAACTGTTCCAAACAAGGTTGGCAACCTGAAAACCAAAAGTCTATTAATGTGTATTTGTTTTTTAAAACTACACTCAAAAGACTATCATTGCTTTTAAAAAAAATATTTGGCATTCGATTACCTTTAGCCAATTGCAAATCGCCAATTATATTGTTAGTTAGTGCTTGAAAGGTTTTGGTATTTTTTACTCCACCAGAAAAATTTTGAACTATAGTCAAAATTTTTCTTTGGTCTTCTTCCCTTCTAACATTATAATAGTTCAAAGCTAAATCCCATAAAGCCACGATTGAGTTTGGGTTTCGTGAAATATATCGTTTCAACACTCCTAATTTGCCTGCTAAATCATATATTTCTCCAGTTTGTTTGTTTACAAACTTCTTATATAAATTTTGTAGTATTAAATATTCTTGATTCTCTTTACTAAGTTCCCCATTGAGTACATCCTTTTCTTTAAAGAGATCTCCCAATTTTATACTAACCCTATTATTACCCACAAAAAAGTAATGTGAAAGAGTAATATTGCCGTTTAATGTATCTAAATAACCAATTTGAAACGGGTGAGGGTAACTTGCCTTTATACCAATTTTATATTCTTTCGAACTACCCTTTAATAATTTTGCTGAGTTATATATTGTAGAAACTGTATCAGTATAATTAAAGTCATTATAACGATTAGAATCAGAGAGAATACCTCCTTGAATAACAAACTTGCTACCCAAATAGAAGTTAGATTCGACATTGATGCTACCGACTTTTTTCACATTTTGCCCGAAGCAAATACCTGTAATTGATAATAAAATTAAAAGTGATTGTATTTTCATTTCATGAAATTTAAAATAACTTGGTCTTTGTTAAGCCCGAGTATATAAGATAAATGTTAACAGCATTCCCAACAATTCGGTCCCAGATCCAGTCGAACAACTCTAGCCTATTCCTATGAGTTTAGGGGATACAACACTTCCATTCTTATGCGCCAAGTCCTGATGACTTTGCATTACCGCTATCTCCTGCAAAAACACAAGCTGCCCATGAAAAGATTCTAAAATTTATTTGCTAAACAATATTTACCTCACGCTGCAAACTCACATTAAATTTTGCTTTAACCGAAGCTTGAATTTTTTCACTTAATGCCATTATCTCTTCACCATCGGCATTCCCATAATTCACCAATACCAATGCCTGCTTTTCATGACAGCCGGCATCTCCTTTCCTATACCCTTTCCAGCCGCAGCTTTCAATGAGCCAGCCTGCAGCAAGTTTTATATTACCGTCCACTTCATGGCCAATAATTTTGGGAAATTTATTTTGTAATTTCTGAAAGCTAATTTTGTCAATCACGGGATTTTTAAAAAAACTTCCTGCATTTCCAATCACAGCAGGATCAGGAAGTTTGCTTCGGCGAATATTCATAACTGCCTGCGCAATATTCTGTATGCTAATGGTATCAACTTTCATCCGTTCCATTTCCTGCGTAATGGCTCCATAAGAAGTATTTAAATCAGGATTTTTTTTTAACCGGTATGTAACAGACATAACTATAAACTTGTTCTTGTATTTATTTTTAAACACGCTATCCCTGTACCCAAATTTACATGCAGCATTATTAAAAATTTCAAGTTTCTTTTCCCCGATATGCATTGCTTCAAGGCTATAAAAAACATCTTTTATTTCCACCCCGTAAGCGCCAATATTTTGCATTGGAGATGCACCGATACTTCCTGGTATCAAAGCCAGGTTTTCAATACCGGCATAATTATTTTCCAGGCAATACATTACAAAGCCATGCCATGACTGCCCAGCACCCGCTTGTACATAATGATAAAATTCATCTTCATTTATTTTAGCAATGCCGGGAATATTATTTTTTAAAACAAGGCCATTAAAATCTCCTGTAAATAATACATTGCTTCCGCCGCCTAGAATCAAAAGTTCTTCTCTTGCAGCAATATCGGTTGACAATAATCCTTCTAAGGATTTATGATCATTAAAAGATGCAAAATATTTTGCAGAAGCATTGATTCCAAAGCTGTTGAATTGTTTTAAAGAAATATTTTCCTGCATTTAAAAAAATTTAATTGGGATCTACATCAGGAATAATAATTACTGACCTATAAGATTTATCAGAAAGCAACAGGTTAATATGATTAAGTATGGCCTTCCTGTATCGCATTCCCATGCCCTGTTCCTTAGGTAGCTTTATCATCATCTCCATAAGGTACATATTCCTTATTCTTCCTACAACCGGAGCAGCGGGGCCAGTTACATAATTTGGAAAATCCAGCTTAATGGATGCGGCCAGTTTTTCTGCTGCCGCCGTTACGATTTGCTTGTCTTTATGTTTTAGAGTTATAATTATTAACCTGCTAAACGGAGGATAAAAAAACAAGCGGCGATTCTCAACTTCATTTTCATAAAAGGAAAAATAGTCATGCTGTTGCACCCACTGCAACACAGGATGTTTAATATTCACAGCCTGTATCATAACTTTTCCTTGTTCATTTTTACGGCCCGCTCTTCCACTCACTTGTTCCATCATCTGGAATGCCCTTTCATTCACCCGAAAATCTGCAAAGCTTAATAATCCATCCGCATCCAGGATACCCACTAAAGTAACGTTGTCAAAGTCCAACCCTTTTACAACCATTTGAGTTCCGATGAGAATATCCAATCTTCCCTGTTCAAATAATTGTATCAAATTATCATGAGCCATTTTTCCTTTAACACTGTCTACATCCATTCGCCCAATTTTGGCAGTAGGAAAATCTTCTTCCAAAAGCTCTTCTATCTTTTCTGTACCAAAATTCTTTTCCAGCCAATGATTACTGCCACATGCAGGGCAGGTAATTAATTTTGGATAGGTGCTTCCGCAATAATGGCAATGCAGCTTATTGCTGAATTTATGAAGCGTAAGGGAAACATCACAATGTATGCATTGAGGAAGATAACCGCAAGTACCACAAATTAGGTAGGGATTATAACCTCTCCGGTTTTGAAAAAGTATCACCTGCTTCTTTTTGTCCAATTCATTTTGAATGGCTTCTTTTAATTGAGGGCTCAGCATCACTTTTGCTTTCTGAGAAATCTGCCTGGTATTTATTATTTCTATTGATGGTAACAGTAACCCACCATACCGCTCTGTCAATTCAACAAAACCATATTTATGCTGTTTTGCATTTACAAAACTTTCAATGGAAGGCGTTGCACTTCCCAATAAAACCTTTGCACCAAATAATCCTGCATTGAATATAGCGGCATCCCGTGCATTGTATCTGGGTGCTGGTTCATATTGTTTATAGGAGCTGTCATGTTCTTCATCCACTATTATTAAACCAAGGTTTTTGTATGGAAGAAATAATGAGCTTCTTGCACCAAGCACAATTTTGATTTCGCCGGTGCGGATCTTATTCCACAACTCCACCCTTTCATTATTATTAAATTTGGAGTGATAGATCGTAATGTTTCCTCCAAAATGCTTTTGCAATCTTCTTATAACCTGTGCGGTTAGGGCTATTTCAGGAAGCAAGTAGAGAACCTGTAATCCTTTTGTAAAATATTCTTCAATCAACTTTATATAAACAAGTGTTTTGCCGCTTCCGGTAACACCATGCAAAAGGCATACATTCTTTTCTACAAATCTTTGTCGCACTTCATCCAGGCTATTTTGTTGGGCAATACTCAATTCAAAATCTATGCTTACATCCTTGGGTAAGCTGCGAACCCTGTCTATACTTCTTTTTTCAATGATCAAAATGCTTTTTTCTTCCAGGCCTTTTAATTGGGCGGTAGTTGCGCCTGATTTTTTTAATAAGTCTACCTGGCTTACATCTCCTTCAGTTTTTTGCAGGAACAAAAATGATAGCAGCAATTCCATTTGCTTTGGTGCTCCCTTCCATTCATTTAATATTTTACTTAGCTCTTCTTCATTATTATAAATCGTGTTGAGTAAAACAAAATTTTCTTTCTTGAGTTTATAACGTTCATTTAAAGATTCCCAGATAAAACAAATTTTCTTTTCAATTAGTTTTTTAATAACCGGGTAAACATGTGTTACGTCAAGCACTTGTTGCACTTCATGAATTTGCAGTTGCTTTTTCAGAAGCAGCGCTTCAGCAACCAGGAATTCATTGTCTGTAAGATGGCTAAAATCATCTCCCGCATCTTCATTAAAAACAATTATTGTTTCACTGCTTAATTTAAAATTTGCGGGCAGTGCAGCAGCCATCACTTCCCCTTCAGTGCACATATAATACTGGCTTATCCATTGCCAGAACTTTAGCTGCTGGGGATATAGCAAGGGACTATCATCTAAAATATTCAGGACAGCTTTGGTAGGATAATCTGGTGCCACTGAAATGATGTCTCTAATAATGCCTGCGTATTTTTTATTTTTCAAAACAACTTCGGCCCGGCAACCAATGATCGCTTTTTCGGCCATGTCGGCAGGCAACGCATATGTATATACAGTGGGCAAGGCAAGAGGCAATATAACCTCTACCCATTTTGAATAAACTTCTGCTGGAAATGATATTTCATTTGCTTCAGGCATCGGGAGCATTTTTTATCCAGGACGCATTTGCTGCAACAAGAGCAGTCTGCATTTCCGTATAAACTTTTTGTTTTAGCAATTCCAAATCATCTGAGGTATAATTATCTACATTAATCTCTTCCAAAAAAACTGAACGGGAACGACCAGGAACCAATGAAAAAATACTTTTATAATTTAACCTGTCATATGTATCCAGCAAAATTACGGGCCTGATGGGCGTGTTTGTTTCAAGTGCAATTTTAAATGCACCATCATAAAATGCTTTTAAAGGATGATGGGTCATATTGAAAGTGCCTTCTGGCGCCAGGACTATTGATATGTTTTTGGAGAGAACACTTGTTAGTTGCTTTACACTTTTTGCCCTGTTTGCGGGGCTGGATCTATCTACAGTTACAACCGCATTCTTATAGATGAAACCAAAGACCGGCACTTTTGTCATTTCAGATTTACCCAAAATCCGTATGCTAATTTTACGAAATGTTTTCATAAGAACTGGTATATCCATGAATGAAATATGATTAAATACATAGATTGCCGGCATATCCAGGTCATATTTGTTATTGTAATAATTCTTATGAAAGATTCCCCAGGTAAACATGGCTATATCTGCCCAAAGGATACAGATCCTGTATATCAGGTTTCCCCCTTTTATTTTGCCAAATAATGAAGCAATAAATATAAATGGCAGCAAAAGGAACATGAGTAACACAAAAACAAGGAATGCATATATAGAATAGAGGGCCTGGAGAACCTGGAAAATATACCGCATAAAGTACCACGAATATATAATAATAAAGATTCTCTCTACTGAGGGAAAACCTTCAACAAACAGTAAATCTTATCCAGATAACTGGCATCAAGTTGATTAAGCTAAAAAGCTACCCCTATATTGACGGATCGAATGCCAAAACCAGCGGATAAAATTAATTGAAATTGAAAAGCATTCTTTAACTGTAAAACCTTACCTTTGCATCCCGAAAAATCGGGACTAAAATTGGGATTTATGTTAGCAATCGTTAAAATCGCAGGACAGCAATTTAAAGTAAAAGCCGGAGATAGCTTATACGTTCCTCATATTGGAGGAAAAGAGGGAGATTCAGTAGAATTTTCTGATGTTTTGATCACACACAATGGAGACAATGTTGTAAGTGGATCAGATGTGAAAGCTGTAGTAAAGGCAGAAATAATTAGCAGCCTGGTTAAAGGTGATAAAGTAATCGCTTTTAAAATGAAAAGAAGAAAAGGTTTCCGTAAAAAACATGGACATCGTACGCATTACACACATTTAAAAGTAACTGCGATCGCTTAGTAAATTATTAGTTGATCGTAAACTGATTTTTATTCAAAACAGTTTTTACTTTTCAAACTGGTAAGCAATAACTAAACAAAAAAAACTAATTAAAAAATGGCACACAAAAAAGGTGAAGGCTCCGTAAAAAATGGTCGTGATTCACAAAGCAAAAGATTGGGCGTAAAAATTTATGGTGGTCAGCCTGCTATTGCCGGCAACATAATCATTCGTCAACGAGGTACACAATATCATCCAGGAAATAATGTAGGCATCGGAAGAGATTTTACAATCTTTGCATTAACTGATGGTATAGTAGAATTTAGAAAAACAAGAGGAGATAAAACTTTTGTTTCAGTTTCTGCGGTAGAAGCAACAGCTTAAAATTTTTGATAATTTTTTTGGTAGTTCAGAAATAGTAATTATTTTTAAGGTATTATTTACTAACCAATTAAATTCAAAAAAATGGCAACTAAGAAAAAAGCCGCTCCTAAAAAAGCCGCTGCTAAAAAAGCCGCTCCTAAAAAAGCTGCTGCAAAAAAAGCTGCTCCTAAAAAAGCTGCTGCAAAAAAAGCCGCTCCTAAAAAAGCTGCTGCAAAAAAAGCCGCTCCTAAAAAGAAGTAAGCTTTTGAATTTAATGATAAGAATGAGTCCCGGCAAATTGCCGGGACTTTTGTTTAAAACACAGTGACAGTAAGCTTTTCAGCTATATCATTCCTAGCCTGCACTTTTTTAAAAAAAATCTTTCGGTTTAATATAAAGCCAAATATTTTTGTATTTATTACTTTTGACAAATGGATAATTATCAAATAGCAGACAATTTTTCTTTGCTTGCAAAGCTCATGGACATACATGGTGAAAATAGTTTTAAATCAAAATCTTATTCATCTGCAGCATTTGCAATTGAAAAATTAACCATACAATTAGCAGAAATTCCATTACCAAAAATTGCTTCAATAAAAGGAGTTGGAAGCTCCTGCTCCCAAAAAATTGAAGAATTGTTAAATACCGGCGAATTAAAAATTCTGAATGAATTAATACTTTCTACCCCTCCAGGCATCATTGAAATGCTAAACATAAAAGGCATCGGTCCAAAAAAAATTAATACCATTTGGAAAGAAATGGAAATAGAAACTGTGGGAGAACTATTGTATGCATGCGATGAAAACAGGTTGAAATTATACAAAGGCTTCGGAGAAAAAACACAACAAAATATCTCTGATAGCATACAGTTTTATATAAAAACAAAGGGTAGTCATACTTATGCACAAGCTGATAAAGTTGTTGTACAACTGCAATCTTTTTTGTCCGGTTTATTTGAAGGAAGAAAAATAAATGTCACAGGATCTTATTATCGTCAACTGGAAATGGTGGATGAACTTGAGTTTGTGTTAGAAGCATCTATACCTGAAATTGAAAGCAAGTTATCGGGCGAAGCAAGTGTACAATTAGCCGAACAAACAGAACACTGGATCAGGTATAACAACAGCATGGGAATTATCTTTAAAATCCATAGCGCAGGTCCCGAAAATTTTGCAAATACGGTTGTTTATACATCTGCTTCTGATGAATTCCTGGAAGCACTTGCTGAAACAGGGCTACAGGAAGAAGCAATGGACGAAATGGACTTTTTTAGCCAGAGAAATCTTCATTATATCCCCGCCAAATTGAGGGAAAAAGCCGGAATTATTCAAATTGCTAAATCAACTCCCATCAATGGGTGGATAGAAGTGGAAGATATTAAGGGTTTGATACATTGCCATAGCAATTGGAGTGACGGCAGCAATACGATTGAAGAAATGGCTCAGGCATGTAAGGAGCAAGGACTGGAATACATGGTTATCAGCGACCATAGTAAATCTGCATTTTATGCACAGGGATTATTTGAAGATAAAATTATTGCACAGCATGCTTACATAGATGAACTAAATACCAAACTATCACCTTTTAAAATTTTTAAAAGTATAGAATCTGATATACTTAATGATGGCAGGCTTGACTACAATAATACTGTGCTGTCAACTTTCGATCTTGTTATTGCCTCCATACATAGCAATCTTAAAATGACAGAAGAAAAAGCAATGTCACGATTGCTTACTGCTATTGAAAATCCATATACAACTATACTCGGCCACATGACCGGACGATTATTGTTGGGACGACCTCCATACCCTGTGGATCATAAAAAGATTATAGATGCTTGTGCGGAGAATAATGTGGTAATTGAATTAAATGCAAATCCGAACAGGCTGGATATAGACTGGCGATTCATTGATTATGCATTGGACAAAGGAGTACTTATCTCCATAGATCCCGACGCACATTTCATTCACGGAATAAATGATATCCGATATGGTGTACTTGCAGCTCAAAAGGCGTTTGTAAAAAAAGAGCATAACCTTAGCAGCTTTACCCTGGTAGCATTTGAAAAAATTTTAGAAGAAAGAAAACTCAGCAAAGGCATTTAAGGATTTACCAGCGGAAACTGGATATAAAAACTAGTTCCTTTTTGTAATGCGGTTTCAAACCAGATCTTACCATTTGCCTGTTCCACAATTCGCTTGCACATAGCAAGCCCCAGCCCCGTTCCGGAAGTTTTAGTTGTGAAGTTGGGCGTAAATATTTTGTCTATTATTTCTTCATCAATCCCTTCACCATTATCTGTAAGCTTAATATTTACATTTACTTCATCTAACCATTCCAATACCTGTATGTTTGGTCTCTTACCTTCAGGCACGGCTTGTGCAGCGTTTTGGATCAGATTTGTAAACAGACGATTAATATGTGTTTTATCCGCAAGAATAATCACAGGAATTTTAACTAAATTCCACTCAATATCCATATCGCCGGAACTGTATAATAATTTAATCGAAAGCAATGCTTCATTCAGATCAACCTTTTCATTTTTTGAATGTTCAATATTTGCAAACTGGCTAAACTCACTTGCAATTTTACTAAGGTGATCTATCTGTTCAATCAAAGTTCCTGATACACTTTCTGCAAGTTGTTTCACATTAGGCGCATTATTTTCAATAGATTTTTGCAGGAATTGCATGCTTAATTTCATAGGCGTTAGCGGGTTTTTAATTTCGTGTGCCACTTGCCTTGCCATTTCTCTCCATGCTCCTTCCCGCTCAGTTTTAGCCAGGGCAGCAGCACTCAGCTCCAATTTAGAAAGCATTTTATTGTATTCTTTTACCAAGGCTCCTATTTCATCATCCCTATCCCATTCTATCGCTTCATTGTGAATCCCCAGGTTTACTTTTTTCATCTTCTCGCTAATAACAGAAAAAGAATTGGTTATCCTGTTGGTGATGAACAATGCCAGAATGCCAGCAATCAAAAATATAAAAGCATTCAGGTTTATGATGGTTACTAAAAAATTAGATATCTCTTGCTTCAATTTACTCTGCGAAGTGTAATAAGGAATGTTTAAATAAGCATACACATCGCCTCCTGTATTTACAACTGGAACATAATTACTTACGAAAAATAGTTTCCCGATATTCTCTTTTTGAAAAAACTGCACCTCATGTTTTACATGAAGATGAAAGTAAGCAATGGGATTTATTTTCGTACTTACAATTCCTTTATCATAAGGTAGCGGCAAGGATGAAATGATTAAGTTTCCATTCAGATCATAAAGATTTATATCTACTCCATGGATCTCTGAGATATTATTTACAAGTTGCTCAAGTGATTTTTTCTTTTGCAAACCTGCACTGTCAGTGTTATACAGCGTTCCGCCTAATTGCTTACTTAGTTGGTTCTCCATGATCTGAATAGCCGCACTAAGTTTCTCTCTATTATTATTTTCATATCGTGAAATGAAAAAAAGTATAGTAGCAATACCGATTACTATAAATGAAAGTGTGCTGATGAAAATAATTATCCCATGTATCTGGTTTCGAATTGTTAACTGCCAATACCCTTGTAATTTTTGTGGATTAAACCTGGATTTGATAAATATATTCAGAAACCATAAAAGAGAAGTCAGTAACAAAAAAGAACAGAACAAGTAGGAGAATAAAGTAATTGACTCAATAGATACATTGTTTTCTTTTACAATTACTACATGTTTGTCAGATCCTGCATTGTACCATAGTTCGTCAAAGTTACCTTTAGCTATTCTCTGGTATTGTTTGCCGGCATAATACCTGCCGGGATAAATAGTTGCAAAGGGATAATCATTATGACTGCTGATTAGCCTTTGTTTATTATAAATAGCAAATGCATATTCGGATGAATTTTCAATTGCATTCTGATGACCCTTACTAAATAACTCAGGATAAAGTGTTTCGCTTTTAATATTTTTCGGGCTCACCAATATAAAAATACTGCCAATGATATTCTGGGAAGCATCCTTAATTTCCTTCTTTGTTATATAACTAAACTTCTCATAAGATTCGTCATAATAATACAAACCGGCAACAGCCGTTGGTTTTGCCTGGGTGTTTAAAATGGTATTTAACCTGTTATACTCAATATTCTCATCATTAAAAAGTGGTCTTTCTTTATCATCAAAAGAAAATATCCTGGTGCCAAAACGATTTGTGTATCCCGAAAAATTATTGCTGATAAGGCTATCCTTGAAATATTTATTTTGTTGTTTGTCTGATAATCTTTTGAAATTATCTGATAAAAAATCCAGCCTGAAGTCTGACAACATTGAATTGAGTAAAAATTCACTTGCAGGATCAGATTTTGTGATCAATATCTCAGCATAATGCAGACGGTTCCTGAACTCCTTACGATTATTTTCAATAATGATCACAGACACAATAGAAATAGAAAAAAAGAATATCCAGAAAATAAACCTGGACGCAATGATTTTAGAAGCAAATAAATTTAAGTATTCATTGTTGATGAGAAATATAAAAACCAAAAGCCATAATAAAGTATAAATAGCAAAATTGCCATCCATTTCTCCAACTGTGAAACTCAAAAATAATAATCCGCAGATCGTAAGCGCCAGGAAAAAAACCCTTGAAAAATCAGGGAACAACGGCTTTATCAAATAGATCACCACCTGGCTCAAAAAATAGTAACTGATAGACATGCAGCATAACACAATAAAACTTATTATGCTATAGGTGTTTAAGGAAAAGAAGTTTAATACATCAAAAGATATCTGTGAATCAGCTACCAACGACCTTAACACAGACACCCCGGTAAATGCAGCACCAACAAGTATTATGTTTCCGGTTATCAGCGATGCCCATTTTGCGTATGGGTGCGAAAAGTTTAAAACAATTTTCTTTTCATGTACCTGGTGCCGGATAAATAATACAATCCATAAAAACAACAAGACATTTATAAGCAGGTCTCCGAGCGATCTTAAAATAAACGATGAGCCATAAATTGCCGGATCGAATAGTTCAAACTGGCGCAGGTTTAATGGTACCGGGAAAAAATAACTTAATGCCCTTAAAACAATGATCGTACTTATTAGCAAGAATATGGCTGTTAGAAATCTTTTGGTAAAGGAGAGATAAGTAACATAAAGGTGAATGAACATTAGTAGCATAAGAACGGCCAGTAGTCTGAAGAGAACAGAAAACAAATAATTCCTGTAATAAGCAGTTTCATTTTTTTTAATAAGAGAAAAAAGCTGCGTACCAGATGGAGATTTTATGATAGTACTGCGGGCCGATATTAAGGTATCAATGGCGTAAAATCTATCAAGTTCTCCTTTAACTTCAAATGAATTCTCCAGGTAATCATTCGTTACAATATAATTCCATTTTATAGGGACCAGGCTTATGATGGTATTATGATCTATAACATATTTATTCCAAACGTATAAACCGTTGCTTAATAAACTTGCTCCTTCTTTTGCCGGCGAAAATATTATTTCTGAAGTTGGTAATACATTTTGTGAAGTCCACTGTTTTAACTGCAAACCAGTATCCGTTTGTAAATAAGAATATAGGTAATATTTTTTTTCAGTTAACAGCTTTAAGTCTTCTTCGCTAAGGTTTCCTTTTTTTAATGCGGCTTGTATCAGGCTGTCCGCCAGAAAATTAGTAACATCCTTTTGTGCTGAGCCAATATATCCCTGTAGCTTTTGTTTCACTACTTCTGTATTGGTACCTGCAGACCAATAGTTATCAATTATAAAAGAGAATGTAACCAGCCATGCTGCAATTACAAGCAGGTAAAGATTGCTTTTAAAAAATTCAGTAAAGGTGAGTTTGCTTCTCAAAGTATAGCGTGGGCTAATGATTTTAGGGATTGTCTTTCTTTATCTTATTCCACATAGCATCCATCTCTTCCAGAGACATATCATACAGTAACTTATTTTCTTTAGCGGCCATTTCTTCCATACTGGTAAATCTTTTTATAAATTTTTTATTCGTCCGCTCCAGCGCATTTTCTGCATCAACTTGCAAAAACCTTGCAAAATTTACAAGTGAAAAAAACACATCCCCCAATTCATCTTCCATCTTATCCTGATCGCCAGATGCAACAGCCTCTTGTAGTTCCGCCAACTCCTCCTTCACCTTATCCCAAACCTGCATAGTGTTATCCCACTCAAAACCTACTTGCTTAGATTTCTCCTGGAGCCGAATTGCTTTTACCATAGCTGGTAACGAAACAGGAACACCACCAAGAACAGATTTCTTCCCTGTCTTCAATTTAATCCTTTCCCAGTTTACTTTTACATCATCGGCATTATTCACTTTTACAAGTTCTCCTGCATTATTGGCATCCCCATAAATATGCGGATGCCTTACGATCAACTTTTCGCATATATCATGAATAACCTGTTCTAAAGTAAAGGCCGCCTTCTCTTTTCCCAACCTTGCATAAAAAACAATGTGAAGGAGCAGGTCGCCAAGTTCTTCTTTAATTCCTTCCCAGTTATCCTCTGTGATGGCATCGGCGAGTTCGTAAGTTTCTTCAATAGTAAGCTGTCTTAAAGTTGCAATGGTTTGCTTTTTATCCCATGGACATTTTTCACGCAACTCATCCATTATGGTTATTAACCTGGTAAATTCAGTTTCTGCGGCAGACATTTATTTTATATTTTAAATATGGAGAAAAAAGCGAAAACTGCGAATAACAGTATCATCAGGAATAACAAAAGTGTATTAAGAATGATATACTTTAAAATTGTTTTTGCCCTGCGTTGCATATAAAAGTTTCGCATGGCTTTGTATTCATAATAAAAAAGATAAATCGTTCCAATAACCAGCAGGATATTTATCCAATTCCAATGCAGGTAATTTTTCACACTAGATAACCCCATTATTATAAGAAAAAAAATAAAAATAAATACATATAAATGTATACTGAAGATCGCATGGTTTGTATAATAAAAGTCTTTCCGCCTTATGTATAAAAGTTTCAATATTAAGGCAAATAAAGGCAGGGAAATAAACAACATTTGCGGAAAACTATGTACCAATATGCCTAAGAAAACAGATAATACTTTGCGCCCATCATTTTTATATTTTTCCCTGATCTCTATTTGTTTATAAACTAAGGTTCTTTCAAGCCAGTTATGTTTTTTCACGCCTGCTTTTAAAAGAGAATCATACTCTGCTTTGCTTTTATAATTACCGGGTGCAAAGCTAAATCCTGGTTTTTTTGATATAGTGTCAACATATTTCGAGAATTCATCCCTTGACATCGGCTTGCCCTTGATCTCTTTTGTGAACTGGCTAAATTTTGCACTATCCATTTTATTTATCTCAGACATTTGCCTGCCATTAAATTTTACGTTGCTGGAATCAAGTTCAAAATGATTTATAGAGAAGAATACGAAAAAGAAAATAGCCGAAGTAAACACGTACATTCTTACCGGATTAAGGTAGCTGGATCTTCGGCCTAACTTATATTCTGTTGATAAAAAACCAGGCTTGAAAATCAGCAATTTTAAAGTGCTGAAAAATTTGCCATCAAAGTGCGTAATGTCATTAAAGAAATGTGTTACAAGGTGCCAGGCAGATTCTGCAGGTTCTAAATTTTCCTGGCCACAAATATGGCAGTATTTCCCATGGATAACTGCATTACAATTAAGACAGTTGTTCTCTTTTCGTTCATTTAGATGACTCAATGCAGTTAATTTTTGTTAAAAATAGTAAAGTTTAACTTGCTTGCAATTTTGTTACATTAGCGATAGAGTTATCTTCGTTTCTTTTAAAAAAAATCTACTTGATGAAGTCTTTATTTTCAATTTTACTTTTATCAATTCTTGTTGTAGCCTGTGCTAATGCTCAATACTACTACAAGGATATCATTACTAATAAGCAGATATCATCTGAAATGCAGGGGCATAAGGATAAGAAGATCCATACAGTTAATATTAAAAGCTTTGAAGATGACGGAAGCCCCAGCGAAGGATTTTATTGCCAGAAAAAAATTTCCAGGGATTATAGAAAAGTAGAAGTGCTTACAAAATCAAACCAGGTAGCTCCTTCAATATTTACTTCCTTATTTAATGAAAACGGCAGGGTGATCAGTACCAATGACAGTTCATCTATTTTCAGTTCTACTACCCGGTACATGTATGATAATGCTGGTAGACTTACAAATGTAATTTCCATTTCACGATCAGATGATGACGACTTCCGGAACGAAATGCGGGAAGAGCATATCTATCGCTATAACAGTAATAATGATTATCCAGAAAAGATGGTACGGGTTAGAAATAGTACTGACAGTATTACTATTCAATTTGCATTGGACGAACGCAATAACCTTGGTATAGAAAAGGATTCTAAAACCGGGAACAAATTCTATTATTATTATGATGAAAAGAACAGGCCAACTGATATTGTTTCAAGTAATGATTTTAAAAAAGGACTGGTTCCAACATATGTTTTTGAATATAATAATTCGGGTCTTATTACCCAGATGACTGTATCGGAAGAAGGTATTGGCAATTATCTCATCTGGAAATATAATTATGAAGATGGGCTCAGGGTAAGAGAGAAGTGCTATTCAAAAGACAGGAGGCTGTTGGGTACTATTGAATATGAATATAAATAAAATAAGGTTTTAAAAATAAGAAAAGGCTCACAAAAACGTGAGCCTTTTCTTTATAAATATTTTACTCCTTAATTTTAACTACCTGAGGGTAATGTTACTTCTGCAGCTGGTTCCGCTGATTTCTTTTTGAAACTTACTCCAACCCCAAAACTGTGATAAAAATGATATGCAACAGTTGTGTTACTTGCAGGAATACGGTATTGGCTGTTTAACAGGATGTACGTTCCCTCTATTACTTTTATTTGCAATCCTACACCTATAGGGATAAGTGCACCATAATAGCCTTTGTATTTTGATGCTCCAATTCCGCCCGTAAGAAAAGGAACAACGATGTATTTATCAGAAATAAGTTTCAGGTTTGCCGTTGCAACGGCTTCTAATAAAAGATTTTGCTGCCCGTCACTAACAGAGTTTGGGATCGGGTAATCTACATACGAACCACTAAGTGAAATGGCATAATCTACATGCTCATTGATTCCATTTATATAGCTTACTCCAAGGCCGGCCACCATACGTTTTGTATTGCTCCACTGCTTGCTGTTAAGGACATTAGCTAATCCGTCGGACCTTATCTGAGCTGCAGTTTTAAAATCATTAAGGATAAGATGAATGCCGAAAGTTGGGCTTTTTTTATAATCCTGGGCATTCGCAATTGTGCATGCTGCCATTATAAGCAGTAAAAAAAAACATTTTCTCATATTAGTCAGTTTAAGTAACGCCGCAAAAATAACGGCTTAGAATGAAACAGGAAAATTAATTACACACATAATTGCTCCCAATTTGTTTATAGCTGGTTAACAGGAAAACACTATCCTAATTTTTTATAAGCCTTTTGGTCAAGCACCACCACTTTTACCCTTGTTAGGCCACGTCCTATATAACCTAATGTTTGAGCTGCAATCCTTGAAAGGTCCACCAGTCGCCTCATTTTGGGATGAAGACGATCTGTGGTTCGTACTACAACTATTTTCCCGTTTGCAAGATTTGTTACCTGTATCCATGTGCCAAGCGGAAGTACATTACATGCGGCTGTAAATTTTTGCTGGCTAAATATTTCTCCATTTGCAGTTTGCCTGCCATGAAATTTATTTGCATAAAAACTGGCCTGGCCATAAAAGGTCTGGCCTTTTTTCCTAGAAGCTTTTTTTTCTATCTCAGGTGCAGGTTCGCCCTGAGCATATGTTTCCGCTACTGACGCAAATGAAATAATTAATAGAAAGGCAATTTGGCAAAGGCTTGTTCCAGATATGAATCGGAGCATTGGATATATTTAATGTAAGGATAAAACTCCCGTCACTATTTGTACAAAGCTAACGACTTAACCGTTAAAAGATTGTTTGGCAATAATTGGCGTTATACAGCAACCATTTATAGATAAAATAATATTCTATTTTGGGCATTGCAAAAAATTTCTCCCATCCTATGAATTATCTTGCAGCCCAAGCATTTGATCAGGAATGAAAAGCTATCATATTGTAATGCTAAACAATAATAGAATCTATGAAGTATTATATCATTGCAGGTGAAGCAAGCGGAGATCTACATGGAAGTAATCTTATAATGGAACTAAAACAAAGAGATCATGAAGCAGATATCCGCTGCTGGGGCGGCGATAAAATGGAAGCTGCCGGGGCTGTGCTGGTAAAACATTACCGTGATCTTGCATTTATGGGTTTTATTGAAGTGATAAAGAACCTGCCCACCATTTTTAAAAACCTGGCCTTCTGCAAAAAAGATATTACCAATTTCAAACCAGATGTTGTTGTTTTAATTGATTACCCTGGCTTTAATTTACGAATGGCAAAGTGGATAAAACAAGAAGGATATAAGATCGTATTCTACATTTCCCCGCAAGTATGGGCATGGAAGGAAAACCGGGTTAACATTATAAAAGCTACAGTAGATAAAATGCTTGTGATACTTCCTTTTGAAAAAGAATTTTACAAAAAATGGAATTACGAAGTTGAATATGTTGGGCATCCATTGATAGAAGTAATAGATGAATTTAATTCCCGTCATTATAACCAAAATCCTTCTTCGCCAAAAAATATTATTGCATTACTACCTGGAAGCAGGAAGCAGGAAATAGAAAAAAAGTTGCCAATTATGCTTAGTGTTGTAAAGCATTTTCCTGCATACGAATTTATTGTGGCAAAGGCTCCCTCACTACCAACTGCCTTTTACAATGAAATTTTAAAAGGTTATCCTGCGGTGAAAACCATGGAAAATAAAACCTATAATTTATTATCTGTATCTACCGCTGCATTGGTTACCAGTGGCACCGCAACTTTAGAAACTGCCCTATTCAAAGTGCCAGAGATCATTTGTTACAAAGGAAGCTCTGTCTCTTACCAGATAGCCAAACGGCTGATTAAAATAAAATTCATAGGTCTTGTTAATCTTATAATGAATAAAGAAGTGGTTAAGGAACTTATACAGGATGAGCTAAGCGAAGATAACCTTCTAAAAGAATTAGGCCTGATCCTGAAAGACAAGGATAAACAAAACAAAATACAGGCTGATTATGCAGCTTTATATAACCTTTTAAGTGCTGGTGGTCATGCTTCCGCTAAAGCCGCAGATGCAATCCTCAGATTAATTAAGCCTCTTTAGTGTCTTAATAATTTGATGGCTAGAATTACCATTGCAACCAGGAATAAAAATATTGACAACCGGTTGATGCCATGCATATATTTCATCCACTGGGTAGGTTTTTCATCCGGATCCTTCTTCTTCAGGTAAAGGTATTCGGCTATTTGTTTTAATACTCCCATGATTAGATTTGATCTGTAAATTTACTTAGTCCTCAGCAGATTAAAAAAACCTGTTAAAGGTCTGTCCTTCTGCAAACCAAAGCGCCTCAACAATCGTAGCTTTAAATAAAAAAAATGAAATTCTTTCTTATAATTACCATTACAGCTTTATCAATATTTAGTTGCAATGCTCAGAAAAAAAATAACGATATGGCTACCAGCCATAAATACAGCGTAATAAAGACAGATGCTGAATGGAAAAAACAACTGACTTCACTACAATTTGAGGTAACCAGGAAAAAAGGAACAGAGAGACCCTTTACCGGCGAATATTGGGATAATCATGCTGCGGGTCAATACAATTGCATTGGTTGCGATTTGCCATTATTTAGTTCTGAAACAAAGTTTGAAAGTGGAACAGGCTGGCCAAGTTTCTGGAGCCCTCTAAACACTAAAAACGTTGAGGAGATTACTGATAAAAGTTTGGGGATGTCCCGCACCGAAGTAAACTGCAACCGCTGTGGCGCTCACCTTGGGCATGTATTTGATGACGGACCCAAACCAACCGGTTTAAGATATTGCATGAATTCAGCATCGTTGAAATTTGTGAAAAAGTAGTATATAATTGATTATTTTGTGGCTGTGAAAAAAATAATACATAAGCATCCACTTGCTATCCGCTGGTTTCACTGGCTCAATTTCCCTTTGTTGGCTATTATGATCTGGAGTGGCTTACTCATTTACTGGGCCAATGGCGTTTATCGTTTGGGTTGGGGTGATAAAACAGTTCTGAAGTTTTTTCCTAAATCTTTCTATGAGGCATTAAATGTTCCCTTCCGCCTTGCAGAAGGGATGAGCCTGCATTTTGTCTTCATGTGGTTGTTTGCAATAAATGGATTGCTATACGTGCTGTATCTTATTTTTTCAAAAGAGTGGAAACTAATTTTTCCCAACAAGCGATCCTTTAAAGAATCATGGCAGGTTATTTTGCATGACCTGCACATTAAAAAATCAACGCCACCGCAAAAAAAATATAATGCTGCCCAGCGAATTGCATACACAGTTGTCATCATCATGGGGCTGCTTATGTTAGTAACAGGTCTGGCCATTTACAAACCAGCCCAGCTAAGCTGGCTTTGTGCATTGCTTGGCGGTTACCAATGGGCAAGAGCTGAACACTTCATTATCACCATTCTATTCCTGCTGTTTTTTATAGTTCATATAATCCAGGTTATCATTGCAGGTTGGAATAATTTCCGTGGAATGCTCACAGGATTTGAAGTGAAAAAAGAAATTCCACCTGCACCAGAATCAATTGAACCTACCAATACAACCAGCCATCATGAATAACATTGAAAAACAAGTAAGCACATCCTACATCCGCAAAAAAACGGTTTTAGGTCTAATTTCTCTTCTTGCATTTCTAACTATTTGTTGGTTTGCATGGGCCTGGATTCACAAGCAACCAAATGACAACAGAACCCCGAAACCATTAAGAGCAGTTTTAAATACAAACGAATCAATTTTTACTTCCAGCTTCGGAAATAAAAGTCTTTCAAAAACTTTTTCTAAAGAAGACGCAGCTAAAAATGTGAGGGTCAATGGTGCTATTGGTATGGAGACCAATTTAGATTCTGCATGGCGGCTACAGGTTGTTCGTAGCCCTGGTGACACGTTGTTTATTTCCATGGACGAAATAAAATCGCTTCCAAAAACAGAAGTTGTTTTCAATTTTAAATGCATTGAAGGCTGGAGCCAGGTAACCTGGTGGGGCGGTGTAAAATATAGCGACTTCATAGATCATTTTCACCTGCAGAAAGAAGTGAACATGCAATACACCGGCATGCACACGCCCGACAATAAATATTATGTTGGCCTCGACAATAAAAGCATGCTACATCCACAAACTTTACTGTGTTATGAATTAAACGGTAAGGCTCTACCTATGAACCAGGGTTATCCTCTTCGGCTCATCATTCCTGTTAAGTATGGTGTGAAACATCTAAAACGCATTGGCACGATTTTCTTCAGCAATGAACGTCCACCCGATTACTGGTACGAAAGAGGATATGATTATTATTGTGGGCTGTAATTATTTAGGGGCCTTGTAGTCCCATATTCTTACATCAACCTTTTCTATTTGTTATTTTTTTATCGGGGAAATAAAAGTATTAATCGTTTGCCCTAACTTTATGGTTCATTCACCAAAAAAAAGGAGGTATACATGCAATCTACAGATATGACATGGGCTACCACCGGGTTACTTGCTTAACCCTAGTGTAATTTGCCTAAAAAATAATCTGGCGCAATAGGCGCAGGGGCGGCTCGTGAAAGCCGCCCCTTTTATATTTTGTAAAAAATTTTAAGATATTTTGTTTGCTAAGGGAGAACAAAAAAAGCAGAATTGTGAGACCCCCATAAATCGGAGCTGCGCAAGCAAAAGCCAAATAGCCGCATTATGCTAAGAACATAAAAATAATTACCCTAAATTTTCACTAACAACTATCAATTACCACATTATCAATTATCCATTAATCTTACCCATACAACTCTTCCCTCATCAACTTCACCCTTTCATCTTGCAGGTATTCATCGTAGGTCATTAGCTTGTCTATCATTCCTTTTGGTGTGATCTCAATAATACGATTGGCAACGGTTTGCATGAACTGGTGATCATGGGTAGTAAAAAAAAGCACTCCCGCAAAGGCATTCATATTTTCATTAAATGAAATAATACTCTCCAGGTCAAGGTGGTTAGTAGGTTCATCCAGTATCAATACGTTTGGATTTTGCAGCATCATTTTACTGATCATACACCTCACTTTTTCACCGCCACTGAGTACATTAGTTTTCTTCAGTATCTCATCACCACTAAAAAGCATTTTACCTAAAAATCCACGTAGGAAATCTTCATCCACGTCTTTTGTTCCCGGCGGTACGTATTGTCTCAACCAGTCCATCAGGTTCAATTTGTTCCCTTCAAAAAATTCACTGTTATCATTTGGAAGGTAAGCTGTGGTAATCGTTGTTCCCCATTCATAATTTCCTTTATCTACCTTTTCTTTACCATTGATTACTTCGAAAAAAGCCGTAAGCGCCATAGGATCACGGCTAATGAAAGCAATCTTATGTCCCTTCTGCACATCAAAATTTAATTTGCTGAAAAGTGTTTTTCCGTCACTGATTTTCGTGAGGTTCTCAACCTTCAGAATCTCATTACCTGCTTCCCGCTCCTGTTTAAATATGATACCCGGGTATTTACGATTGCTCGGTTGAATATCTTCTATCACCAACTTTTCAAGAGCCTTTTTTCTACTCGTTGCTTGTTTACTCTTTGAAGCATTGGCGCTAAATCGGGCAATAAACTCCAGCAGGTCCTTCCGTTTATCTTCCATCTTTCTATTCTTGTCACTCATCTGCCTGGCTGCCAACTGCGAGCTTTCGTACCAAAAGCTATAGTTACCAGTAAATATTTTAATCTTGCTTCTATCAACATCTGCCACGTGTGTGCATACGGCATCTAAAAAGTGACGATCATGGCTTACCACCAATACAATATTTTCATAATCCGCTAGGAAATTTTCAAGCCAGCCTATAGTTTCCACATCAAGATTATTGGTAGGCTCATCCAATAACAAAATATCCGGATTGCCGAATAAAGCCTGTGCAAGCAACACACGAACTTTCAGGTTGGCACCAATATCCTTCATTAATTGATTATGCAATTCATCCTTAACACCCAGTTCACTCAGGAAAGTAGCAGCATCACTCTCTGCGGTGTAGCCGCCCATTTCGCCAAACTCATGTTCCAGTTCACCCGCTTTTATCCCATCGGCTTCGCTAAAATCTTCTTTGCTGTATATTGCATCACGTTCATGCATTATCTTCCACATCTTGCTATGGCCCATCATCACCGTATTCAGCACCGTTTCTTCATCAAACCCAAATTGGTTCTGGCTCAGTACTGCCATACGTTCTCCGGGTGTTATGTCTACTGTCCCTTTATTGGGTTCAATTTCGCCACTAAGTATTTTAAGGAAGGTAGACTTGCCGGCACCATTTGCTCCAATTACGCCATAGCAATTCCCTTTTACAAAATTGATGTTTACTTCATCAAACAAAACCCGCTTGCCATAAGCAAGGGTTACATTATTTACACTAATCATATTTTTTTTGAAATGGGCGCAAAGATAACTACAACTGCCTATTAAAGTATGATCAAAAAGGAAATAAAAACATAAAAAATCGCCGCAGATTCGCAGATTAGTTTATCAACTTATTTTAATTTACCAGCTTTTGTGCTGCTATCAACATCGTTGTGTCACTCTCTTGTACAGCATACCAATGTGCGGCATTTCACTCACAACTTAATTACCAATGACTATAACCTAATGACTCCGTGTTAAAGGCAACAGTTTTTCTTATTTTTGCAAAATGTCAATTGTTGAACAACTGCAGGAGGCAGTTATTACAAGTTTATCTCATCTATACAAAAAGGAATTTTCAGTAGCAGATTTTCAGGTAAGTCAAACCAAACCTGAATTTGAAGGAGATTACACCATAGTATTATTTTCATTGCTAAAAAAAACAGGTCTTCCCCTGCCACAACTGGCCGACGACCTGGGAAAAGATCTGTTGGAAAAAAATCCATCCCTGTTCACAAGTTATAATATCATCAAAGGTTTTCTTAACCTGGTTGTGGCAGATGCATTCTGGATTTCCTTGCTTCAAAAAAATTACAATGACATATGCTATGGTAAGCAACCATTGAATGGCAAAAAAATCATGGTTGAGTATTCTTCACCAAATACCAATAAACCATTACACCTGGGGCATTTAAGAAATAATTTCCTGGGCTGGTCGGTAGCAGAGATCCTGAAAGCAAATGGCTATGAAGTTTTAAAAAGCTGTATTGTAAACGATCGGGGAATACATATCTGCAAAAGTATGATCGCCTGGCAAAAATTTGCCCATGGTGCTACTCCTGCATCTTCACACACTAAAGGCGATCATTTTGTGGGAGACTATTATGTAAAATTTAATGATGCCCTGAAAGAAGAAGTGAGTGAAGGCATAAAAAATGGTAAGCTTGAAGAGGATGCAG
The DNA here is from genome assembly GCA_039920245.1 of Ferruginibacter sp. GTDB lineage: Bacteria > Bacteroidota > Bacteroidia > Chitinophagales > Chitinophagaceae > Ferruginibacter. Next base: position 6,142 of record JBDSEE010000212.1, on the reverse strand, counting down.
AAAAAACTGCACCACTCATGCTGGAAGCGCAACAAATGCTACACGATTGGGAAGCAGGAAAGCCCGAAGTAATTGCTCTTTGGAGAAAAATGAACGGATGGGTATATGAAGGATTTGATGTTACCTATAAAAGCATCGGTAGTGACTTTGATAAAACCTATTACGAAAGTGATACCTATCTCCTCGGGAAAGATGTTGTTCTGCAGGGACTGGATAAAGGCGTTTTCAACCGTAAAGAGGATAGCAGCGTTTGGATAGATTTAACTGATGATGGATTGGATGAGAAACTGGTGCTGAGAAAAGACGGCACATCAGTTTACATCACACAGGACATCGGTCTTGCCATTCTGAAATATGAAACCTATAAAATTGACCAAAGCATTTATGTGATAGGAGATGAACAAAACTACCACATGAAAGTGCTGAAAATGATATGCAAAAAACTAGGGCTTCCGTATGCTGAAGATATTCATCACCTCAGTTATGGAATGGTGGATCTTCCAAGCGGCAGAATGAAAAGCCGTGAAGGAACGGTGGTGGATGCAGATGATATGGTTGATGAAATGATAAATACAGCCAAAAAACATACAGAGGAACTCGGAAAAGTTAAAGACTTCACCGATGACCAATTGGTTTCTTTGTATAAAACATTGGGCCTTGGCGCAATGAAGTTTTATTTGCTTCGTGTTGATCCCAAGAAAAGAATGATCTTCAACCCGGAAGAATCTATAGATTTTCATGGATTTACAGGGCCATTTGTTCAATATACATATGCCCGTATAAAAAGCATTTTAAGAAAACAACCTTTGCCAGCTGGTGAAAAAATTACAATTACAAGTTTACTTAAACTGGAAAAAGATGTATTGATAACATTGGAGCAATATTCCACCATTATTTTGCAGACGGCTAAAGAATTGAATCCATCAGCCATTGCGAATTATGCATTTTCACTGGCGAAGATCTTTAATAGTTTTTATGCAGAACATTCAGTGGCAAATGCAGAAACTGAAGAAAAGAAAATACTAAGGCTACAACTTGCCGTTATGACGGCGAATGTTTTAAAAAGCAGTATGCAGTTACTGGGCATTGAAATGCCTGAGCAGATGTAGGGTAGCTAAGAGTATAGAAATGACAATTTATGATTTCAATAAATATTAAATGAGTAATAAAGTAACAAGGATTGGAGTGCTTTGCAGTGGTGGCGATAGCCCTGGTATGAATGCATGTATTCGTGCAGTTGTTCGTACAGGCATATACAATGGAATGGAAGTTTTTGGTATTATGCGTGGCTACAGCGGAATGGTGGAGGACGATATTATAAAAATGGAAAGCCGCAGTGTAGCCAATATTATCCAACGTGGAGGTACGATCCTAAAAACAGACAGGTGTGAAGATTTTCTTACAAAAGAAGGCAGACAAAAAGCATACGACAACCTGGTAAAACGAGGCATTAATGGCCTTGTAATTATTGGTGGTGATGGCAGCTTCAGGGGAGCAAACATTTTTAGTAGTGAGTTTAATATTCCATGCATTGGATTACCGGGAACAATTGACAAGGACATTGCTGGTACTGATTTTACAATAGGATTTGATACTGCTGTGAACACAGCCGTGGAAGCAATTGATAAAATAAGGGATACGGCAGATGCACATGACCGACTCTTTATTATTGAAGTAATGGGACGTGATGCAGGGTATATCGCATTACATAGTGGCATTGCTACCGGCGCTGAAAATATTTTAATTCCTGAACGCAAAACGGTGATCAATGATATTATTGAATCACTGCAGGAAAAAGAAAAAAGAAAAAAATTAGTAAACCTTATTGTGGTGGCAGAAGGAGATGGCTTTGGCGGTGCTACTGAACTTTCAAAGATCATCAAGGAAAAGATGCCATTGCTTGAAGTGCGGGTGTGCATACTTGGCCATATTCAACGAGGCGGTTCTCCATCATGTATGGACAGGGTTATTGCCAGCCGGATGGGATACCATGCTGTAGAAAGTCTAATGGAAGGAAGGCATAATATTTTTATTGGAATCGTAAATAATAAAATGAATTATACACCATTAAGTGAAGCAGTAAAAAAGAAACAGCGCATCAGTGAAGAGTGGATGAAGATCGTGAAGATATTGGCCACGTAAGTAATGGATAATTTAATAATTGATAATAGGGTAATGCCAGCCTGGCCAATCGATGGGGATTATTAATAAGCAATTCGACTAATTCGTGTAACTAAAATAAAAATGAGAAAAAATTTAAGTAAATACCTGCATACGCAGATGGACAAAGAAGCTGGTATAGCTCACTCTCAGAAAAGAACCAAAATTGTTGCCACCGTTGGCCCCGCATGTGATAACTATGATAATCTTTTATCTCTTGTAAAGGCAGGTGTGAATGTTTTCAGGCTGAATTTTTCACATGGCGACCATGCTGACAAAACTAAGGTCATTGAGCTCATTAGGGAGATCATTAAAAAAGAGCCTTACAATATTGCAATTCTTGCTGATCTGCAAGGCCCCAAACTCCGTGTGGGCGAGCTGGAAAATGGGCGTATAGCACTTAAGGAAAAACAACAGTTTATTTTCACAACTGAAAAGATGGTAGGCACGGGTTCTAAAATTTATGTCTCATACCCTAACCTTGCCTCAGATGTAAAAGTGGGCGATCGGATTTTTTTGGATGATGGAAAAATGGAATTATTAGCTGAGGAAATTGTAAATGAAAAGGAAGTAAGAGTTAGTGTGACACTTGGGGGAATTTTACTTCCAAAAAAAGGTGTGAACTTTCCCGATAGCGAACTTACAATGCCTTCCTTAACTGAAAAAGATCTTATAGACCTTGATTATATTCTTGACCAAAAACTTGACTGGCTTGCACTATCCTTTGTTCGTAAAGCCATTGATATAATTGAACTTAAAAAAATAATTAAAGAAAGAAAAAGTAAAATAAAAGTAATTGCAAAAATTGAAATGCCCGAGGCTTTAAAAAATCTCCGGGATATTATCATCGTAAGTGATGGTATTATGATAGCACGTGGCGACCTTGGCGTAGAAATACCCATTGAACAGGTTCCCGTGATACAAAAAGATATCATACGCAAATGTATGCATAGGGCCAAGCCGGTGATTGTAGCTACGCAAATGATGGAAAGCATGATGGACCGCACTAAACCAAACCGTAGTGAAGTAAGCGATGTTGCAAACGCTGTGCTGGAAGGCGCTGATGCAGTAATGCTAAGTGGTGAAACGGCAACAGGAACCTACCCTACCCTTGTGGTGGAAACGATGAGCAAAATTATTCTTGAAGTAGAAAAAACCTTATATGCTTACGACCGGGACGATATCCTGGTACCGCAGTCGCACTCGCCATCTTTCTTAAGTGATGCAATTTGTTATAGTGCTTGTAAACTAGCAAAAGACTCTAAGGCAAATGCGCTGATTGGCATGACGCAAACCGGCTACACTGGTTTTATGTTGAGTAGTTACCGTCCAAAATCTCCCCTCTATATTTTTAGCAAAGAAAGAACACTGATAAGCCAGCTTAGTTTAAGTTGGGGAGTAAGGGCATTTTATTATGCCGAAGAAGAAAGCCTCGATGAGATCATTTTTGACCAGATCAATATCCTGAAGGAAAGAGGTTTTGTAAATAAAGGTGATGTGATCATTAATACTGGAAGCACACCCATTGATTTACATCTTCCTACAAACACTATTAAAATAACAAGGGTGGAATGATGAGGAATTGCTACACGTAGTTCCGCCATTGGCAACATTCAATCAGTATGCAGGAATACTATCAATAAAAAAGGGAATAATTATATCCAGCAGCAAATGATGATTGCAGCAATAACATTTCCTAGGGTAGTATAGCCACCGTTTATCAGGTGCAGACCAGTATTTCTTTTTTCATATAAATATGAGATGCTGATGGCAGTTGTACCAAAGCATATACCGGTAAGTAAGCCTAGTTTCAGTCCACTCATCCATCCGCCTATATCCAGGTATGACCGAAGTATAGCAAGTGCAATGCAGGTTACAAACATCAACAATGCTGAAGCCAGCATAATTCCACCCATACCTTTTGTGGCATCCGGGTTTGATGCATCCACTTTCGTCAATTCAATCCATTTATTTGCAAACAAAATTTTTGAATACCAAATTGCACCAAGAAAAAAATAAGCCAGGGTTGCAACGAATACAGCAAGCCAATTGATCTCAGATAGAAATTCTGTGTTCATGCTAGTTAGTTTTGGGTTAATAGAAAATGGAATCAATAATTCCTTTGCATAAACATACAAAACTTTATACTTCCTCAATGATTGAACTTCCGGTACTTAAATCACCGGAGGTCCATTGCCATTTTTCATGAAGCCGTATTTTACCATTTTCTAATATTTCAGGAACAGAAGTGCATGTCCCTGTCATTATCTCATCACTTTTATTCACGTGTTGGTAACGCATGTCCAGGTTTCCGTTTTCGCCAGTAATAGCAATCAGTTGCCCCACTTTTATTTTCGATCCCTGGTAGGTTCCCATAACTATATTTCCAACCTGCCTGTAGTGGAATAAAGTATCCTCGGTTACTTCTGCATTAGCACTAATACCTTTAGCCTTAAATATTTTGTTGTGATAATTTATCATGGCGTATTACATAAACATACAAAACTTTACACTTTCTCACTGATTGAACTTCCTGGCTGTTTGTATCTCCAACCACTTACGAAGACAACTCCATATTTAGCTGGCACCAAAGATTCCGTTCTCCAGCTACTGCGAAATCATTTCTTGCCCGTTGGGCTAAACAAAAACTTAGTTATAGTGCATTCGTTTTTGACAATTTGAGGTGTCCAGGTAAATACATTATTCAATGTCCTCTATAATAAAAATTGCATTTTTGTTTAAGTCAAAAAAACCAAACTCGTTTGTCCCCCAGGCTGTATTTACTTTAAAATCATTCTGAGTAACTGTCCCTCGTTGCATAAATTCGTCAAACAAGGGTATTATATTTTTTGTGACAATTCTAATAACCGAACCACCAAGCAATGGGTCCCTTTCTGTGTTAGCATGCCACTGTAAATGAACGCAAACATTGTCTCTTAAAAGGATTGCATACATATTATCTGAATACTTTGTTTCAAAGCCTGTTTTATCTTTATACCACGCAATGTCTTTTGTAATGTTTGCGGATGGTAAAACAGGAATAATGCTTAAAATTTCTCTATTCATTGTAAGTAATTATGGTGAAACAAATAATATTTTATCAAAAGTTTGCGGCGTGTCGATTTAAATGATGGATAACGGTTTAAGGCTTGGCTATTGTTTAAACGAAGTTGTGCTATGTCAGGTTTCGCAGTCATTTTATTTATCGCTTGCCTTACTTCAAAAATAACGTCCTTAAGTTTTAAGTTAGACAGTCGTTTGTCATTTTACAATTGTCAATGTGCCGCCTGGATAAAAATCAACAACAGTCATGAAGAACACGGTCATGCAGGATTACAAATGTCATCCATAACACAATTAGGATTGACAGCAAATTAATAATTGTGAGTTTTGTGTAATAATTTCTCTGAAAATCATTGGACTTGCTAATAATCTTTTTAGCGTAAAACTTAGAAGCAATTGGGATTAGTGCCACTAACAATAATACAATAATCCCCGGATAAAAACCAGTGATTACAACACAAATAATGCTGAGAACTGCTACCGTAAGGGTTAATACCATTGAAATGGAGGTAACAAGACTAAATGTTTTCGTTCCCATTTTAAATAATAATTTAAGATTTAAAAAAATATCTGAAAAGTCAAGATAAAAACCACACTGAATCAGGCTGTCCATTCTGGCTAAATCCATAAAAGCACTTTTGCAAAAACTTATGTTGTAAGTACACCTTCCTTTTAGGTGTCATAAAAAATAAGTGTCAAATTGTTAGGCATGGTAAATAAATATGTTCTTTGTCAGCAAATTGAATTTCCATTATACTATTACCTTTGTATTTTTTGTTGTAGTAAGTATGGTTATTAATAGGGCAATGCCGCCTAATGCAGCGCAAATAACAAAGCCCCATTTTAATCCTAATGCCTGTGATATTGCACCCATCAATAAAGGTCCAATCATATCGCCTAATTCTTTAAAAGATCCTGC
>JBDSEE010000211.1:0-6784 GCA_039920245.1 Ferruginibacter sp. | reverse complement strand
AACGCATTTTGATAATATTTTTTTTAATGAAGAAAATAAAGAAAGAAATATTTCAGCATCGGCAGCAAGGTCTGCTTTGTTTATTATGTGTTACCGGGGATATCCAATGCTTGAATTGCCATTCCAGTTGCTGGATACGCTGCTGGAAATAGACAATGAACTGGGCAATTGGCGCTTCCGGCATATTAACATGGTGCGGCGGATGATTGGTACACGTATCGGCACAGGAGGCAGTACAGGTGCAGGTTACTTGCAGGGCGCTATGGACAAGCACTTTATTTTTAAAGAGCTGGCGCAGTTAAATAGTTTTTTAATTAACCGGAGAAAATTGCCAGTATTACCAAAAGAATTGACGGGAAAACTGGGGTATAGTTCTTAGGGAAATTTTTGAATGGAAAAAATATAATCTCAAAAAATAGATTTTGATAAGGGATGTTTTTAGAAATTATAAATTCTGAATATAATGGTTTGCAAAAATTTTATAGACGTGAATCATCAATCATCTTTATGAAACTGTTCTGTTATTTGCTTAACGATCATTCCAAATTTCCGGACAACACTTCGGATGATAAGTGTTTTGCCATCAGGCATAAGGTACATGTACTGTGTCATATTCACGTGCTGCACCAATCCTTTGCCGGCTATCTTTAAACGAAATCTCCAGGTAAAGTAATTGCCATATAATTCTCCCCGTGCAGTCCCTGCTATATCACTACCAGTGCCTTCCACATGATGTGCATCTACCAGTTTTAAATTAAAACTTCTATGATTTTGTTTTCCATTTTCAGGGTATAGGTCCTGCTCTATGCTTAAAATGCCATGGGTATATATCCCTGCAGTTTTCGTTGTAATGCGTACAGAGGGCTTTCCGCTTCGGGCTTCCATTACACCTGCAGAACTTGTGTGGCCACCGAAAAATTTCACCGGGTCCAGAATGGGAGTACTGCTGCTGAAACTTTCAGGCTTTAAAGTGGAGCAGCATGATAAAACAAATAAAATTAATAGGGCAGGAATAAAATTATACTTCATCATAGCTTTTGAGCATTAACCATGCCCCCATTTCCCTGAATTTCACTACTCATTTAAATTAATGATCCAACATATTTAGCAGGAACAATTACTAACAACATATTGCTGCACGATCAAAACACTTAAAAAATCAATGGAGATTTGCTAAACAAATGATACTCTCCTGGTGCAAGCGTTGCTGTATAACTATTTGTGCTAAGGTTAATTGAATTTCCAGTTGCATCATACCAGGTGCCTGGCGATCCGAAATCTATATTGGCTGATTGGCTCACTACATCAAAATTTCCTACTGCGACAACCATTTCACCGGCATTGGTAAGCTTGATATATTTTATGCCCGTGTTTAGATTATAGCTATATGTTTGGCTATTGAAGATGTTATTTTTCTTTTTGATGTTTATGAATTTTGAATATACATCGTACAAAGCCTTTCGGTTAGGGTTAGTAAAGTATTCCCAGTGCAGGGGCTTTTCGCCCAGCCTTCCATTGTAGTTAATAGGAATTTCATAACCCAGTTCTCCAAACTGCCAAACCATTTTTGGTCCAGGCATACTAAACAGAAATACAGCAGCCATCTCTTCTCTTTTTAAAGAGGTATTTAAATTATTGATGATGGAATAACCACCCGAAGCATTGCCGAATGTTATGTTCTTATAGTTTAACCTTTCTTCGTCATGGCTTTCAATATAGTCCACGAGATTGTCCGATTTTGCAAAGCCATGGTTACCAAAGAAGCCCCAGCTAAAATTTGAATTTCCAATCCATCCCATGGTGGCTTCGTTCATATTGTAATTAAGGTTGGTCCAGAACATCATACCATCGTCAGCCATTACCCGCTCTTCGCTGGCATCAGCAAAATGTTCCAGTATCACATACAAATTCGGATCAATCGATTTTATATAATTATTATAATCCCTCCATATAGCCACACGTGAAGCGTCAAATGCCGCAAAGGTTGCATCATCGGTAGAAACTCTTTGTGTAAAGCCTTTAGAAAGATCAAACCGGAAGCCGTCAATTTTATATTGCTCCATCCAGAACTTCATTACATTTTTGGAAAAATATTTTGTGTCTGCACTTTCGTGGTTAAAATCGTAACCTACATTGTATGGATGTTTTGCATCCACATTAAACCAGGGATTATTTGCAGTTGGTTTTGTGCCATCAAAATATAACTGCACCATGGGCGATTGTCCGAATGAATGATTTAAAACCATATCAAGGATAACGGCTATTCCCCGTCCATGGCATTCATCAATAAAATTCTGCAAGGCCTGCTTGGTGCCATAATATTTATCCGGTGCAAAATAAAACGAAGGGTTATAGCCCCAACTGGAATTTCCTTCAAATTCATTTACAGGCATAAGTTCAATGGCATTTATTCCCAGGCCAACCAGGTAATCTAGTTTCAATAATGTAGATGCATAATTATGTTCCTGAGTAAAATCACGAACTAGCAATTCATAAATAACCAGCTTATTTTTTTCCGGCCTTACAAAATTGTTATTTCTCCAGGTATAGGTGGCGGGACTACCCTGCATCACACTTACAATGCCAGTGGTCTTTCCGGTTGGGTAAGGCTTTAGGTTTGGATAGGTTGCTGCAGGAATATAACTATCGTTATTGGGGTCAAGAATTTTTTCGCAATAAGGGTCAGCTACTTTTAAAGACCCGTTAACTTCGAACTGGTATGTATATTCTGTATTCGGGTCAAGATTATCCATTTGTATCCACCAGGTATTCCCATTGGGCGTTTTTTTCATTAAGGCTGGCTGCCAGTTATTAAAATCGCCTATGAGTGATACAGCCGTTTTTCCCGGGGCATATAAAGTCACGATGGCCGATCTCCCACTATTGATAAAGGCCACCCCATCTTTAGCACCAGCCGGTAAATCAGTACTGGTGGGCGGTATAACAGCACCCCCGGTATCAGAACTTTTTTTGCAGGAATTTAATGAAACAGCTATTACCAGCAACAAAGAAAAATATTTATTCATCATCATTTTTTTAATACTGTAAACTTACAACTAAAAAAAATGCTTTGCTGTTGTACCTGGCCTATGTCTTTGTTCCATTAATTGAAACGCAATACGTCATTCATTATTTTCCTGCTAGCCTTGTACAAAAATGCTACTGGTCTCATAATTGTATTACATGCTTTCGGCATATCTTAAGCAAGTAATTTCCCCCCTTGTTTAACTATATTCAAATTATACATTCTTAATCTTTAACAACCGTGGTATGACACTCAAAATTATTTTACAGAAGGGCTCAACCTTATTATCAATGTCCGCTTTATTAATGGTTGCATCCTGTGGGAACAATGGTTCAAGCACAGCTACAACAGATACTATTGTGGATAGTACAAAAACAAATGAAAATAACATGACATCTACATCAACAGATTTAAAACCTGCCCTACCTAAACCAGATTGGGGCAAAGACATGACCGATCCAATGGCCGTAGTGATTGAAAAATTAGTAAGCTTTAATGCACCACCCTTGACTAGTTTGCCCGCAACTGAAGCAAGGAAACAACCATCACCTGCAGACGCTGCAATGGGTGTGATGAAAGATCATAATATTCCGATGCCTCCAAATAATGTGGATACAATGGGCAAAGAAATTCCGGTAGCTGGCGGAAGTATTCATCTTCGTATTTATACGCCTAACACAAATAAGGCAAGCTATCCTGTAATTGTTTATTACCATGGTGGGGGATGGGTTATTGCCGACCTTGATACCTATAATGCATCTGCTCTTGGCCTTGCCAATTCGGTAGAAGCAGTAGTTGTTTCGGTTGCTTATAGGCAGGCACCTGAACATAAATTCCCCACTGCCCATAATGACTGTTATGCTGCGTATGTGTGGGCGGTAAAAAATGCAGCTTCTATTAAAGGGGATCCAAAGAAAATTGCATTAGTAGGAGAGAGTGCAGGGGGAAACCTTGCAGCGGCAGTAAGTATGATGGCAAGAGATAAGGGTTTGCAGGCTCCCGTGCATGAAGTACTTGTGTACCCGATAGCAGGATATGATTTTACAGCAGCATCTTATAAAGAATCGGATAGCACTAAACCCTTGAGTAGTGGTCTTATGAAATGGTTTTTCGAAAAATACCTTAACAGTGCACAAGATGGAAAGAACCCGTGGATTGATCTTGTTCATGCAAATCTGAAAGGCATGCCATCCACAACAATTATTGGCGCTCAGTATGACCCATTAAGATCAGAAGGAGAAACGCTTGCAGATAATTTTAAGAAGGCAGGAGTAAGCACCAATCGAAAATTATATGATGGTGTAACCCACGAATTTTTTGGTATGGCAGCAGTCGTTCCGGAGGCTAAGGAAGCGCAAGCTTTCGCTACCTCTGAGCTAAAAAATGCCTTTGGCAATTAAGAAAATAATCCCCTATATAAATATAATCGCTATCCTTTTACAGGATAGCGATTTTTGTTAAACTGATCGAGGAGGAATGAAGATAAAATTCCCCCTGTTTGAGAAGCGGGAATAAATAGTGCCCTTTTGTTTAATAAATATCAGCGGATGTTTGAAACTGTTAGACAAGAAAAGGTTTAAATGCGGGGAACGGTATTTGTCTTAGGTAAGCATCTTGAAAATATTAGATAATACGCAACTTGTTTATGCCCTTCACGCCCGTGAAAAAAAGTCCTTTAGTATTTTATACGACCGATATGCCCCAGCCTTATATGCCATGGTTATAAAAATTGTTCCCGACCAGGATGCTGCCAATGATATCATTTGCCAGACCTTCCTGAAAGCATATCAAAACATTTCATCTCTAAAAAAGGATGACTCTATTTTTTGTTGGTTATTAAAGTATGCTGTTCTATGCAGCAGAGGTTTATGTGTTGAATCTGAATTAAATGAATTGCTGGTAGCTGCACGAAGAGGTCGAACAGCAAGTAAAGTTATAGTTTCAGAAATGGTATAAAATTTATTACCCAAAGGTAAATTTTCTTTAAACGTTCTTACTTCTAACCCCTCACTGTTTCTCTGTTCTATAAATTTATGCAACAACTTATAGTTATTTGCCGACAACAAAACAGAGCAAAAAAAACCGGAAGTCTTTCAACATCCGGTTTCATCAACTCAAAATGAAAACTAAATTATAAAAGGATCTACGATAGCAAGTACCTGCATTTTAGTTAGTGGTTCATCAAATGCTTCGCTGGCATCTTCTGCAGTAATATCAAATCCATTGATACCTACAATGTTCACTCCCGCCTGGGTTGTCAGTTCCTCTCCATTATAACTAGGTTGTACCAATGGTGTGGCAATACCACTCTGATTAAGTGTGATCCATGGTTGTAGTAAAACACCAGCAGGAACCAACAGGCCATTCCTTCTTCTTATTTCCCTTACATGGGCGGCATGCCTGGCTTCCACAGAATGAATCCTTAAAGCTGCTCTTAATACTTCATTGCTGCTGATAAGGTTTCCAGCCTGGCCTTTGTAGGCCCGAACTCCTGTGTCTTCAAATGTTTGAGATACTGCAAGGTAGGTGGCGTAATTTGTAAATACATTGGCAAAAGGACCATTCATACTACCATTACCTGCTGTGTAATCAAAGTTTGGTTTAGCAACGGGTGTGCCTCCCAGTGCTGTAATGGTATCTTTCAATAATTGTACATGCGCCGTTTCATGAATACTAATGGTGGTAAATGCCGGGACATCCACAGGGGCAATTACGCCTGCATTTAAACCACGTACATAAAATTCTGCCTCCAGGTATTCAAGCGTTAAAGCAAAATTTAATACATCCAGAATTAAACCTGTATTGGTTTGGCCATATGCTTTTTTAAACATGGAAGACAATGCCAGGGGCACCGCTGCCACTGCAACTTTACCGGAAAAGGAAGTGAGCTTTTTGATAGCTGCCCTGCGTCCATCGAGGCGTTCATAAACCTCGGGATCTGTTTTTTCTATTTCTGTTATAATATTATAGATGTTCATAAAATTTAATTTTAAGATGTTGGTAAATCGTTAGCGATAATGCGTGTAGCAATATATGTATCAGCAATTGCCAGTACCTCCGGAGGCGTACGGTATAGGTCCAGACCCATACTATTTACAGCGGTACTGTCTGCAAAGCTGCCATAAGATAAAAAATCCCTTATTGCAGCAGCATGACGTGCTTCTACTGAAACAATCTTACCAGCATACAATAAATAATTAGCACTTTGCAAAAGTTCTCCTGCACCATTGTATGCAGAAACACCCAGGTCTTCAAAAGCTTTGGCTGTTCCCAGCACGGAAGCTCTGCTACTAAAATTAATGCTACTGAAATCTACTATAATTCCACCTATCCTGTCATCGCCCAATACGTTTTTGAGAAACTCCCGGTGACTAATTTCATGGTCCCTGATATCTGTAAGGTATTCTGCTTCCTTACTAGATATACCAGAATACGGGGCTTGCATAACCCGGATATAGAATGCTGCTTCCAGTTGTTCTAAAGCATAGGCATAGTTAAGTATTCCAATATCACCTGAGCCCAAGTTTACTACAGCCTTTCCCCCATCTTTTCCGCCCCCTTCTGAATGTAAAGCAGCTTCTGTAGTACCATTCATTTCTTTGCTGCAGGAACTTGCAAAAATTAATGCAGAGGCCGATAGACCTGCGTATGCTAAGAATTTCCGGCGGGGGAGAGCCGTGGATCCTGCTACAGGTTCCCCGGTAATTAATTGTTTTTTTGACATAATTAAAAAATTGAAATTGTTTGAAAAAAAATTAA
>JBDSEE010000210.1:0-5058 GCA_039920245.1 Ferruginibacter sp. | reverse complement strand
AATCACTATTATTAAAACAGATAATATACTCATGATAAAAAACTAACCTGTTGCCAAAGGATAATTCTTTAGTGGATTCTTCAAATTTTTTTACGATGTAATTGTAAACATCATTTGGCGACAAAGATTTTTCCTTTGCCTCTACCGATGTTGTTTCCTTTTTAAGCAACCAGCTTTGCAACCCCAATTGTTTCCATATTGACTTTTCTTCGGCCATATCCTTTATTGGTTAGTTTTCTTTTTCTTTTTGCCAAATAGCCTCTGAAAAAAATTTGGTTTTTTCGTTTCAGTGCTTCCATTTACACCCTCATCAGTAGACTCTTGTGTTTTAATGGCTTTTTCTATTATTGCTTTTTGTCTTTTATCCATCCCCGTATCGGCTGAAAGAATGGCTAGAAGCGTTCCATTGTATTTCTTTATATCTGATTGATTATTCCCCCACACTGCTTCATTATTGGTAACTGATATCTCTATTTTATTGCCAACCAGGAGTTGCTGGTCATTTTTGGGAATTGGAAATGAAATCCAGTTTTGGCCGCTATCTAACGAATATGAATATAATCCTGCTTGCTGGTCATAATAAACATTTGTCTCCGGAAAATAATAATATTTGCTATCGGCTTTATCAGCAGTTTGTTCCCTGCAGGAAAAAAAACCAGCAAACAATAACAGGAAAATAAATGTTATAAAACGATAACCCTGGTTAAAATTCATTGCCGGTTCTTTATGTTTGTAATTCAAATATTATTCCAAGGAGAACTGCAGGCAGCAAGTTGGCATTAATTATTATCTTAAATTGTGAAAGGCTTATTAAATCGTTACCTATAAAAAATCTAATAAAACCAGTATGGTGAAGAAACAACTGCTCTACCTTTTGCTGCCATTGAGTATTGTATTCATGCAATGTTCAAAGTCTGATAGCAATGGACAGCAAAACAACCTCAATAACCGCTCAGTAGGCGCATCGGCAAAAGAAATACTTACCAGTACAACTTACCAATCTATAAACCTGCAAATACAATACATGCCGGGTTACCCTCCGGATGGTACTGCCCTCAATAACGTCGTGACTTTCTTAAATGGTTTGATCAACAAACCAAACGGGATATTAATTTCCCAGTCGGCAATTGCAGGATCTGGCAAAACAGTTCTTGCACTTACGGAAGTGTATGATATAGAAAAAGCCAACCGCACCACTTTCACATCGGGTAGCCAGCTTGGCATCTATCTTTTATTTGTAGACTGCAAATACACAGATGCTACTGCTGTGGGTCTTGCTTATAAAAACACATCGATGGTGATATTTGGCCAAACAGTACATGAAAGCTCGGGCGGAATTGGCCAGATCGGGCGCACCAAGCTTGAATCTATCACAGAGGAACATGAGTTTGGACACCTAATGGGATTGGTGGACTTGGGTAGCCCGATGCAGGTTCCTCATAAGGATGCAGGCAGTAATCATTGCTCCACCCCATCATGCCTGATGTTTGCTACTACCAACCTGGGTAACATTACGGGGCCCATTCCGGTATTGGATGCATATTGCAAGAATGATCTTACGGCAAATGGTGGGAAATAAAAATTAATCTATTTTATCTTCAGCTGTCTCGGCATTTTCAACAATATCACCTGGCTTGAACAAAATATTCTTGAGTACGATTCTCCATTTATCTTTTTTCCTTGCAAGAAATTCAAGGTCCATACTGAAGTGAATGAACTCTTCATTTTGTGCATGCTCCATTATCTTTTTGGCAGCAGGATCTTTTTCTACACTTATCCTTTGCTCATACCAGTTTATAGCATCTGCTTCTTCTATCATTGATTGTATCATCCGGGCAAAGGTTCTTGTCTTTTGTGTTAGCTCACCCGGGGGTTCATGATATTGTTCTGTAGGCATAGTTTATTTTTTTACGAAACCGGTGAATAAAATATTACAAATTTTAGAATTAATTACCTGCTACAAATTTTTCCCGCCAGGCACTCATCCCGCCGGAAAGATTTTTTACATTTTTATAACCCATAGTTTCAAGCATAAGGCAGGCCTGCATACTACGCTGGCCACTTCTGCAATAGCAAATAATTTCATCGTCCTTATGATCTTCTATCGCATCTGTTTGCATGCTCATAATATTTCCCAACGGCAAAAATATTCCACCAATATTAAATTCAGCTCTTTCATCAGGTTCTCTTACATCAAGCAAAATAATATTTTCGTCTGCTGCTAATTTTTCCTTTAACTGGTCAATATTTACTTGTTCCATAAATATATTTTATTGTGTAATGCTTGTATCTCTTTGAACTTTTATGACTGGCGATACCCAAAGGTCCATTAATTGTCCTGACTGAATATATACAGGCACTTTATCTTCTGTAAATTTTGGTGGGTTTTGTTTATATACAAATGCTGCTAATGTATCTGTAACCCCCGGATCAGCAATTACTGCAGCAAGCCCGATACCATTTTGTTCCAATAAAAGTTTGGCTTCGCCCAGTGTAAGGCCAACCAGGTAAGGTACCATGATGCGGGTATCTGCAAGCCCACTACCGATAACAAGATCAATTTTGCTGCCCCAGGGAATTTTCGCACCTGGCAAAACTACATTTCCTTTAAATTTTTGTTCCAGCACAGATCCTTTCATAAAATCTACCCGGTATATCGTATCACCTAATTGCAGGTGTGTCCGTTTCAAAATCTCTACTGCATATTGCAGGGTTTTGCCGTTCAATGTAGGCATATCCACAAGCGGCATTGTGATCCTGTTCACTGTGAGTATTACAGTGCGGTTAACCTTTACAGTACTATTGGGGTCAGGTAATTGCTTGATGACAATTCCTTTCCTGGCTGTGTCAATATATACAGAGTCCTGTATGACCACTTCAAATCCTTTACTTTCAAGCAGTTTTACGGCTTCATCCGTGGTTTTATTTATTACAGAAGGCACAGTGAGGTATTGACCATGCCTGGTGATCTTTCCAAGTAATTCAAGAAAAATAAATATCATCACCGTCACTATGGCAATGATGAATAAAAGGTTTATCCAGAAAGGCCGTCTCGTTATGAAGTTGAACAATGCTTAAAATTTAATTTTAGTAACAGCTAAAAGTTATCAAACATAAACTTTTTATTTTTTTAGGGGCCTGCTTTGAAGCATAACCAGTCTTCATCGGCGATGAGCTACGCATTCACAAAACATTCTTCAATCAATGCACTATAAAATTCTTTAAGGGTCCAGCCCATGGCCACTACCTGCTGCGGCACAAGGCTTGCGGCACTTTGCCCCGGCACCGTGTTTATTTCCAGAAGCACTGGTTCGCCTTTAGCTTCATCATAAATAAAATCCATTCTTACAATGCCTTTGCAGTTAAATAGAGAATAAATCTGATTAGCATACAATCTAATTTTAGTAGCAATATCTGCATCTACATTAGCTGGTGTTATTTCATCACTGGCACCTTCATACTTTGCTTCATAATCAAAAAATTCTTTTTTTGAGATGATCTCAGTTATCGGCAATGTTATCACTTCTCCTTTTGATTTAAAGACGCCAATTGTAAATTCTCTACCTGCAATAAATTCCTCAACCAATACCTGGTCATCTTCCTTAAATGCTTTGCACAAGGCATCTTCCAGTTCTGCTGCTTTATTCACTTTACTGATTCCGATACTGCTTCCACCATTATTGGGTTTTACAAATAAGGGAAGGTTTAACTGATCCAAAATATCGTCTTCTACAATTAAGTTCTGTTTAAAAAGATGAATAGATTTTGCCACCGGCATTCCTGCAAAAGCAGCAACTGCCACAGTGTATCTTTTATTAAACGTAAGTGCTGATGTAGCAGCATCGCAACTCGTATAGGGAATGCCAATGCAATCAAAATATCCCTGTAGTTTTCCATCTTCGCCAGGTGTGCCATGCAACCCTACCAGCACAGCATCAAATTTTATTTTTTCAGTCTTAACCGTTAATGAGAAATCGTTTTTATCAATAAAATATTGTGCACCGTCAGCGTCTTTATAAAACCAACCTGTGGGCTGAATATCTATGACATAGCAATCCCATTTATCTGTATCGATATTCTTGTACATTGCTTCTGCGCTCTTGTAAGATATTACGGCTTCCCCGGAATAACCACCGGTGATAAGTGCAATCGTTTTCTTCATGTAAGTTGCAATTTTATTTAGATTAGATTTTTATTCAGGTGCACCGAGGCCATCATTGCCGGCATCTAAAATATATTTCCATTTACCGTCTTGTTGTTTTTTCCAGATACTTACATAAGTTCCATAAAGTACTGTGTCCTGGCTTTTAGGCTGGAGCGCCCATATTCCAAAAGTATATCCAATATCTGCACTGCGGGCCACCATAGCATTGTGTGGTTGCCACTTTAATGTATATCCGGAATCATTCTGATCCAGCAGAAATTCCACTGCTCTCGCACCAATTATCGGCAGGTGATCAGGTCTTAAAAGAACAGCATTGCTATCCATATATTCCATGAAAGCATTTCGCATTCCTTTCTCTTCGCTCATGGATGAAAAAGCCCTGTCTGCATCCATCAATGCAATTTTTTCCTGGTAAGGCTGTTCAGTTACAACTTTCTTTTTAGTTGTACAGCTACAAACTCCTGCAACAATTATTAAAAAAAGTAAGTTCTTCATTGAGCTGGCAAGTTAATAAATAAATAACCCATGAATTAAAACAAAAAGGCGAAAGTATTTATGAAATACCCTCGCCAATGCTACGGGAAATATCACCCGCATTATTAAGCCTTACGGCTACAAAAAAAAATTTAAATATGCATCCTGGTCTTTTTATCCATCAATTCTTCCACTGTTTCCCTGTAGTCTTCATCAGGCACACAGCAATCTACCGGGCATACAGCGGCACATTGCGGTTCTTCATGAAAACCCTGGCACTCTGTACATTTATTTGGAACGATGTAATAAATATCCGAAGCAACAGGCGGATTCCTTTTATCTACATCCATAACCGTACCATCCATCAGTGTGTAACTGCCTTTGATAGTGGTTCCATCTGAAATAGACCATTCAACACC
>JBDSEE010000209.1:0-68842 GCA_039920245.1 Ferruginibacter sp. | reverse complement strand
TAGCTGAAAAGGAAATACAAAATCCTGCTAAAGATCTTTACGAAGTTGAATGCAGAATGCTACGGGATGATGGTACCTATGCCATAATAAATGATAGGGGACAAATTATACGCAATGAGGAAGGAATAGCAGTGCGCCTTACAGGAGCTACACAGGATATAACGCAAAGAAAAGAAGCCGAATTACAGGTTGCAAAAAGCGAGATGAGATTCAGGTCCCTGGTGCAGAACAGTTCTGATCTTATCAGCATCCTGGATGAGAGAGGTTATTATTTGTACTGTAGCCCTGCATTAAAAAAAATATTGGGATATGAACCTGAATCGATGATTGGGAAGAATGTTTTTGCTTTTATTCATCCTGATGATGCCCTGTTTATAAAATCTAATTTAAATAAAAACAAACAGCAAAGTTATGATTCACTTATTCCTTTTCGTTTTAAAAATGAAAATGGTGAGTGGCAATGGATGGAAAGTAAGGTGATCAATATGACTGATAATCCGGAGATAAAAGGTTATGTATTCAATACCAGGGATGTAACCGAAAGAGTGCTGGCTGAAGAAGAGATTAAAAAATTATCCATCATTGCCCGGGAAACCGCTAATGCAGTTATTATTACGGACCCGGAAGGAAAAATTGTTTGGGCGAATGAAGCATTTACCAACATAAGCGAATATGAGTTGGAAGAAGTTATGGGTAGAAAGCCTGGAGATTTTTTGCAGGGAACAGAGACTAATCCAGCAATGGTTAAGTTCATGCATGCGGAAATAGAAAAATTAAAAGCTTTTGAATGTGATATACTTAATTATTCCAAGTCGGGGAGAAAATACTGGATGCGTATTCAAAGCCAGCCCCAGTTTGATGAAAGCGGGAAATTGAAAGGTTTTTTCGCCATACAAACAGATGTAACCAGGGAAAAAGAAGCAGAAAAAATCTTAAAAGCATCCGAAGAAAGATACAGATACCTTTTTCAAAATAGTCCTGCCAGTATTTTCATTTGGGACCTGGCTAATTTCCAGATACTGGAAGTGAATAAGACTGCAGAAAAATTTTATGGGTATTTCAGAGAAGAATTTCTTACCAAAACAGTTTTCGATATTACTCTCACCAGTGAGCATTTAAAAATAAAACAATTTGCTTCAGTCGCCTTGCAAAAAACAAGTTGCAAGTGGGAAGTTTTGCGTACCCATTTAAATAAAGAAGGTAAAGAAAAGTTCATGAGCATTAGTTCGCATTGCATTTTGCTAAAAGGCAGGCCCGCAATTCTTGTACTTGCAACTGATATCACTGATAAGACAATACTTGAAAACGAGCTTGAAAATGAGCGCCATCAAAAACAGCAGGAAATTACTGAAGCCGTTATTTCTGCACAGGAGCAAGACCGCCAGCAGTTGGGTGCAGAACTTCACGATAATATCAACCAGATACTGGCCGGTTCATTACTTTACCTGGGCCTGGCAAAAAATGACCTAATGATTGAACACGAATATTTAAACGAAGCAGAAAAACAAATTTCTTCTGCCATATATGAAATAAGAAAACTTTCTCATTCATTGATTCCGCCATCGCTGAATGAATCGGACCTGGTTGCCGCTATCCAGCATTTGATCAGCGACACAGAAAATTCCAGCAGTATTAAAGTAAGCCTGTATGTAAAGGGATTTGATGAAAATAATATGAGCGATAAACTCAAGCTGAATATTTACCGGGTCATCCAGGAACAATTCAATAATATTCACAAGCACGCAGAAGCACAGAAAGTTATCATATCTCTGGAAAAAGAAAATGGCAAAACTGTTTTGAGCATTAAAGATGATGGGGTAGGGTTTGATGTTGATCAGAAAGCCAATGGTGTTGGACTTATGAATATAAAAACAAGAGTATCCTTATTTAATGGCAGTATGCTCATTATTTCTTCGCCGGGTAATGGTTGTGAATTAAAGGCAGTGTTTGAATAGAAACTGGTTTAAAAAAAACGTTAGCCTTTGCTCACTAATTTTTTCTGTAATATTTCCAGTTGCCGTTTCCTGTTTTTATAAATATTATGTTCCCATCTTCCGGCAAAGGTTGTCACTATCAAAAATACTAAAACGGCTACGGTGATCCAGGGTGATTTACCGGCATTCCACATCAATGCAATGATAAGTATGCCTGCTGGTACCACGCTCCATTGCATAAGTTGGGAAAGCCGTACCTGGTAAGAAGCTACTGCCAGTGCATGTTCCAGGTCTCCAAGCATTGACCTGTCAAACCGTAATTCTCTTTTGAGCCTGCGCAACCGGCTTATAAGAACAAACAAAGCGATAACAAACATCCACCCAGATAAAAGGTATACAAACGTATTTGCCGACGGCTTTGTTGAGTGAATACTAAGCATAAATATGCCCGTGCAAAAATTTACAATGATTAGCATTAGCTCAGTAGTATTGCTGATATGCAGACCCGTTTTTCTTTTAACCTGTATCCGTTTGTGCAAGGCAGCTTCATTGATTCCAAAATAAAATTCATTTTCCTGGTTGTTCCATATCTTTTTCATTTCTTCAAATTCCATGATGTTCATTTTTAATTGATTTTGTAATAAGATGTTTCTTAATGCGGTTTATCCTTACGCCGATATTAGATTCGCTGATGCCTATGATTGCTGCCATTTCTTTGTAGCTGAAGTTATCTAAGAGCAATAAAGCAATTGAGCGATCTGTTTTTTCTAGCTTATAAATTTCTTCATATAACCAGGCAAGCCTATCATCTGTCCCTGTGTTATTTTCATAAAGAACCTGTTTTTCATTATCAAGACTTTCAGACTGGTTATGTTTCCTTTCTTTAGTTACCCATTTAATGGCAGTATTCAGTGCTACCCGGTACACCCAGGTGCTTACTGCCGAGGCATTCCTGAAGGCCGGGATAGAATGCCATAGCTGAATGTTTATTTCCTGGAAAAGATCATCCCTGTCCATAGGAGTAATTGCGTAGACCCTCACGATCTTAAAAGCAACGCCTGTATAGTTATGGAGCCATTCATTAAAAATTTGCTTCTGTTCTTTTTCTGTCACTAAACGTGTTTTATGTATTAGTACTATAAAGTTGGTAAATCCTTACAAACGGATAAAATAAAAACCAATTTGTACGATAAAAGGATGGAAGAAAAATTGCTTGAGGTGATCCGGAAATACTACATTTTTGTGCGAGAGTTAGTGCATTAGCTGCCTTTAGCAGAAGTTTTTTTTTGTCAATGAAATTCTTTTGGAAAGTATTTTTTGCATTCTTCCATAATTATTGGCAACTCTTTTTTATAGGCTTCTGAATCCCATTTAATATTCCAGTGACTGAGATATTCTGCTAAAGTAGAAAGCCCCATTTCTGCTCTTCTTTTGTCTACATTGTCTGGGTCATTCAGTGGTAAGATTAAATATTTATTTCTATCCAAGCTCCAAATAATCTGGCTCCCATAATTTTGTTTTCTGCCCTCGTGCAAGTCAAGACGGTCTTGTAATAAAACCAATTGGGTAGTTTTTGCTTTCCCATTTTTAACTGCTGCTTGCATAATTGGTAAATATTTTCGCCATGTTTTCAAGTCGGAGTGTTGAATAACCATAAACAGTGTTGTATTAGCCTGGCTCCCGATTTGATTATAACCTAGCCAACCATATTTCTCAATGATGGCTTCAACTAGTATCAAGTTGATGGAGTCAGCATCGTTCATATTTTTGTAAAGTGTATTAATTTCCGCTGAAGTTTTTCCGTACTTGGTTTCAATATAATCAATTTGGTTTCTGTAACGTTGGTCAAGTTCGTCAATGCTTAATAATTGCTTAAAAACTGAATGGAATGTGGAATCCTGGCCTAATGCTGAATTCAGAATGGCAATAAATCCTAAAAGAATTATCCTTGCTTTCATACTAATTAAATACAGAATTTATTTATTATTGAATCGTCAGAAATGGCAGCCAAGGAAATGATTTATTTAATTATGCGCTATAAGAAATTTAAGATACAGCTTGAATTCTAACAGTATATTAATTGAAGATCAAAGTCCCAGTTGTTTAATTATAATCCATACAAAAAACTATCATGAATATAATCAACCACTGCAGGTAGCGAACGGGTTTCTTCAAAAACCTTTAACTGGCGGTCGGCGCCGGTGCCCTGTTCCAGCATACGGTGTACATGATTTATAGCGTGCCGGCTGCCAAGATGAGGCACCACATCATCTACAAAATCGAGCAACTCGTAGATGAGTACCCTGGTATTTACTTCCATTTCTTTTCCAAAGTCAATCATGCTTCCTTCAATGCCATAGCGGCTTGCACGCCATTTATTTTCATTCATCAATGCCCTTGAATAGATCATAAAATTCAGGTTCTGGCTATGCAACTTGTATAGTTTTGCACAGATTGCCTGGAAGAGACCTGTAATGGCGATTGTTTCCTGCACCGTTAATGGAATATCGCAGATGCGGAATTCTACTGTATTAAAGAAAGGATGAACCCGAAGATCCCACCATATCTTTTTTGCATTGTCAATACAATTTGTTTTTACCAAAAGCTTTATATAATTATCGTAAGATTCTATGCTTTCAAAAAAATCGGGAATGCCCGTGCGGGGAAACTTTTCAAACACTTTTGTGCGAAAGGATTTGTAGCCGGTAAGCCTTCCTTCCCAGAATGGAGAATTGGTACTTAAGGCAAAAATGTGTGGAAGAAAATAACGGGCTGAGTTGGCAATATGTATGGCCTGCTCCCTGGTTTCCATTCCCACGTGCACGTGTAGCCCAAAAATAAGATTGCTTCGGGCGGCTTCTTGTAATTCATTCACGATCTCACTATACCGGATATGATCGGTGATCAACTGGCTTTCCCAATGAGAGAATGGATGTGTGCCACTTGCGCCAATCCAAAGGCCGAGTTCATCTGCGATTCCACTGATTGTTTTACGCAAGGTTCCCACGTCTACAAATGCTTCATCCACATCTGCACAAATATCTGTTCCGACCTCTACCACTGCCTGGTGCATCTCTGCTTTTACTTTGTCTTTTATTACTTTCTGTCCCTCATGCACGATTTTTTGTTCATGGCTTTTTAACTCACGGGTCAGCGGGTCAATCACCATATATTCTTCTTCTACTCCTATGGTAAATTGTTTATAAGATAAATTGGCCATGATGAATTAGAATTATGAGTGAATAATGAAAAAGCTGAATGAAAAATGTAAACTTCTATTTTGAAATACTTTATTTGCTTATATACTTTTTTCTTTTCCCTGATTATTATTTAAAAATTTCCGTTACCGGAACTTTCAATCCTTTGAGAACTGTGCAGGGAATTTTATCTCCCATTTCATAGAAAACCGGCTTGCCATAAGCATCATCTTTTAGCAGGAAGACTTCTACAGTTTTATATTCCTGGTGTACCATCCAAAATTCAAGTACCCCATTTTCCTCATACAAATCCAGTTTGTATTTTGTTTCTGTTTTTGTATTGCCGGGGCTTAATATTTCTATAACCATCTCCGGAGCGCCATCAATGCAGCGGTTGTCTTCTAATTTTGAAGTGTCGCAGACTACAATTATATCCGGCTGCACTACGGTTGTTATTTCATCATCCCGTCTTTTCTTTTTCCTGAAAGATTTTCCTTTTAACCGAACATCAACCGGTGCATATAGCATCTGGCAAGTGCTACCAATTTTTTTCTTGATAAAAAATGCAGAAAGATTAAATAAGATCACCTGGTGCTTTACAGTGGGAGCCGGGCTCATTTTAAAAATCTTCCCTCTTATTAGTTCTATACGTTCTTTAAAATTCCAGGTTAGATAATCGGCATAAGTAAAACCATATTCACTTTCGGGTTCTTCAACCAATACTTCCTTACCAGGATATTTTTCTATGGTCAGGTATTGCTTCACTATTTGTACAATTTTTCTTTTGCAGCGCTTCTTTTTATGTATTCGCCCCACGTAAGATTATCAGCTGCGGGTACCTGTTCCCGGGCTTTTTCAATGGCATAATTGGCTGCAGTTTCCACCACCCAGTCAAAATTTTCCTGCCCAACACTTTTAACTTCTGCATCCGGAGCAGGATTGCAAAAATCAATTGCATAAGGAACACCATCTCTTATTGCAAGTTCTACGGTATTGAAATCATAGCCCAGGTATCTGCAAATGCGAAGCACAATATCTTCCATCAATTGATGTCTTGCAGCATCTGGTTTAAAGTCGGCAACATAGCGCAAGTGATGCGGGTTGCGTGGTTCGTACGGCATAATGCGTACGTGTTTTCCTCCGATACAATAGCAACGATAGTATTCATCAAATTTTATTTCTTCCTGTAGCATCATAACCAATTGTTCTGTTTCCGCATGTTTTTCAAAAAACTCGTCCATGCTGTTTAACTGGTAAACACTTTTCCAACCGCCACCGGCAAAAGGTTTCATGTAAGCCGGGAAACCAATATACTCAAAGATCCCGTTCCAGTCCATTGGATAGGCAAGGTTTGAAAATGATTCTGCACTTGTATCTGTGGGCAGATCTCTTGACGGAAGAATTACAGTCTTTGGAACTGGTACGCCAATTTTGGTAGCGAGACAATTATTAAAAAATTTCTCATCAGCACTCCACCAGAAAGGATTATTTATCACCGTGGTGCCGCACAATGCAGCGTTCTTAAGGTATGCCCTATAAAAAGGAACATCCTGTGATATGCGGTCAAATATCACAGCGTATTCTGTAGGCTCGCCCTGCATCACTTTATCTATCCTCACCGCTTCGGCAACGATACCATCAATGTTTTTGCTGTTTACTCTTTCTATAAATGCTTCCGGAAAGCTCCGTTCTTTTCCGAACAGCATACCTATTTTCTTCATAATATAAATTTTAAATGGAAAGGCAGGTTAATATTACTCCTATTCAAATATATTTTTATGGGGTCAATAAAACAAATTATGTTTTTTGAACTGAAGTGAATATACTAATTAGCAGATTCGCTAATTTTGAACTTCATGTCTTCTACAAAAACTTTGTCAATTATCCAGGAAAGCCATTTACTGTCATCCAGTTTTCTTCTAAGAGAGGTGTCCATAGATTGTTATTACAGTTCCTATTTTGAACCCTCTGATCCCATTTCTTTATTACTTATCAATGACGGGCAGGATCTCCGAACGATGAAATTTGAAGAAATTCTTAATGAAATGTATGCGAAAGACTTAATTGCTCCATTATTCTGTGTAGGTATTCATTGCAGCACAGATCGTAAAAATGAATATGGTACCGCCAGGGTATTGGATTATAAAGGAAGGGGAGCTAAGGCATTAGATTATACGGCTTTTGTTATGGAAGAGCTGCTGCCTTTCTTAAGAAAAACATACCAGGTAACTTCCTTTAATGAAAAAGCCTATGCAGGATTTTCGCTGGGCGGATTATCGGCGCTGGATATTGCATGGAATCACCCACATGAATTTACAAAAGTTGGTGTTTTCAGTGGTTCTATGTGGTGGAGAGATAAGGCACAGGATGACGATGATTTTGATGAAAACGAGCACCGGATTATGCAACGACAGGTACGGGAAGGGGGCTATTTTCCATGGATGAAATTTTTCTTTGAAGTGGGAACAATGGATGAGACCGCAGACAGGAATAAAAATGGATTGATTGATTCTATAGATGACACTAATGCAGTTATAACTGAGCTTGAACTAAAAGGCTATAGTTTGGAATCAGATATTCATTACCTGGAACTAAAAGATGGACGTCATGATGTGGCTACCTGGGCACAGGCGTTCCCTTCTTTTTTGGAGTGGGGATGGGCAAAAAAAAGTATATAAAGTAATAAATTCCCAGGTTATTTAATGTGTTGAAACATTGGTTGGATTGAAATAAAAGAAGAAGGCTGTCTCTTAATTGAGACAGCCTTCTTCTTTTATTCCCTCGGAATGATATGGTTTAAAATCTAATTCTAAATTCTAGTTGGCTTAACCATCTTGCAGTGTACGATGGATTAAAACGTTGGTAAACTGTTGGTGCCAAAGGCGTAGTTGGATTAAATGTATAACGTGGTGTAAGATTGGTTGAAGTAGTGTAACTAAAATTAACTAATGAATAGTTATCATTAGCAACAACATATTGACGACCCCAATCCCTGTTTAGGAAATTAGTAAAATTAAACATGCTATATCCAACCTCGGCTGAATAAATTTTGCCGTTAAGTTTTAAATTAAATGCCTGTGTAATTTTTAAATCTATTATATGTGTGAATGGAGTGCGGTTACTGTTTCTTTCTGCAAATTGCCCCCTGTGTGTACTCAGGTATTTATCATTTTGGATAAAACTTTCAAAGGCATCTTTCTGTACCTGGGGCGCAGCCGTAATCGTTGCAGTTGTTATGAAAGTTTGCGCCTGTAACTCGCTTGCTGTAGGAATATAAATGAGGTCATTGAAGTTAATACCATCCCGTACTGCCTGGCCACTATATACATAGCTGAAAGGAGCGCCAGATTGGCCTGTGTAAGACAAGGCCACAGTTGTTGACATTGCTTTCTTTAAGTAATTAAACTTCTGACTCACGTAACCAAAAATCCTATGTGCGCCGTCATTATCAGACCGGGATCTTGTTAATGCATTACGACCATTAACTGTTTCCATACTGCTCCATTGGCTATTTGAAGTAGAGCTTTGTGCCTCATTAACTACCTGCGACAAACCATAATTATAATTTGCATTTAAATTGAATCCTTTTTTATTGGTTTTATTAACTGTAAAAGTGAAATTGTATGAATAACCTTTATCGCCTTCCACATTTCTAATCAAATAAACCCCGTTATTATAAGGGTTGGCACCGCTTGCACGGATAGGAATATTGATTGAAGCAGGATAAACTTTCCTTGTATCAGGACCAGTTGCCATAACTAATGTAGGAGGCAATAGGTTTACGTTTTGATAGTAAATATCATTGATGTTTTTAGTAATTAAATTTTCAATAGTTAATGACCAGCCAGAACCCAGGCGTTTATCAAAAGCGAGTGAAGTTCTGAACACTTTTGGCATCCTGAATTCTTTTGAAATAAGATTCAATTGCCCTTTAGCATTTGCTAAAGAAATACCAAGTTGATCGGGGGTATATGGGGTTCCTACAAATCTTACTTTATCCAGATTGTAAATAGGAGTGTTTGAGCTGGAACTAATTGTGTACCCACCAGAAGACAATCCATTATTATTATAAATACCGCCGGGCCAAACCATTGGAATACGACCTGCAAATAATCCTACTCCACCTCGTATGGTCAAGGACTCGTCAGGTAAATTTAAAGTGAAACCTATTCTTGGGGAAATCTCCACAGGTATTTTTGGCCTTTGTCCCGGAATAGCACCTTTTAGATCGTAGTATTGAGCGAATTTGGGTAAAGCGGAATCAATGGCGAATTGATCAAATTTAGGTTGGGTTATAAACTTATAATAATCCGCCCTTAACCCAAAAGACAAACTTAGATTTTTACTTACTCTTATCTCGTCATTAGCAAAAATAGCACCCTTAAAAATATTAAATTTAGCTGCAGATTCTGTGTTCTTTTCATCTCCCGGGAATAATGGAAAGTTTGCAGTGTATTGCGTTGGCCTAGCATTATTGAAAAAATCTGTAAGGCTTGCATACTGGTAACTACCGGCACTATTATTTATGAATAGATTATAAGCTTTGTATGTTTCAGCCTCAACCCCTACCAGAATAGTATTTTTGCCCAAGCTAAACTTATACTGATCTACCAGGTTGTACGTTTTTTGTTTCAGGTAATTGAGTGTAGAGTTTGCTTCGGTACCAAAAAATATGCGACTTGTAATACCATCCTGTATTTGCACAACGGGTTTTGCTACGCCCCCGCCAATTGGGCCACGATCATCTTCCACATTTGTAAATGTTAACAATAAACGATTGCTTGAACTTTTTCCAATTGAGGATTTCAATTCAGCAGATGCTGAATTAGTTACACTAGGAAAGACATAACCATTTTTATCGTAGGTTAATGATGTGGGAGAACTGGCAAAAATAACCGTTCTATTTCCAGAATTATACCGATAGCTTAAAGCAAGTTTATTTTTGGGAGATAAATTCCAATCAAGTTTAGCTGTTATACGATCTGAAACCGTTTCAGTTTCATTGTTATTGTAATTACCAATATCATATCCACCTAAACGGGCATTAACCGTATCTTTTAGTCTTTGTAGTACAAGTGGGTCTTTGGTATCTCCCTGATAAGTAGAGAAATCAAATGGTTGAGGCGTATTGTCACGCTGTAATTCTGCACTTACAAAATAAAATACTTTGTTTTTTACAATAGGCCCACCAAGAGTAAATCCATAAGTTTTATTACTGAACTTACTGAGTTTAGTAGCATTTTCTTTTAAACCTGTGGGTGTTTTGCCGCTCAGGTTTTGGTTGCGGAAAATATAATATGCTGAACCATGAATTTGGTTTGTACCGGATTTTGTTATGGCATTAATTGCTGCACCAGTAAAATTACCTTGAGATGCATTATAAGGTGACAGCGATACCTGGAACTGGTCTATGGCATCTATGGAAATAGGCGCAATACCTGATTGACCTCCATTAGTACCAGAGTAGGCAAGTCCAAAAACATCATTGTTTACTGCACCATCAATATAAAATGAATTATACCTAACATTCTGACCAGCGAATGACATGGCACCTTCACTGGAAGCGCTTCCTGCACTGCTCAATTTGAACTGAGGTGTTGCCCTTAAATAATCCTGCAGATTCCTGCCGACAGTTGGTATATTGGCTAGTTTTTCCCTGCTCACTGTAGTTTCTGTACCTGTACCTTTACCAGTTCTTGTTGAGGCTACTATTACTTCAGCTAACTGGGAAGATTTGGTTGACAGATCGATGTCAATTTTCTGTGCTTCTCCGAGGTTAAGATATACTTCAGTTTTAGTGTCTGTACTATAACCTACATAGGTGGTTTCGATCGTATATGGACCGCCAGGATTCATATTACTTATATCAAATCGCCCACCTGATCGTGTTGATGTAATGTAAATTGTGCCCGTTGGTATATGGGTCACTTTCACCGAAGCTCCTGAAAGTGCTTCACCAGTGGCAGATTTTACGATTCCCGAAAGACTACTTGTTGTTACCTGGGCCATCATAAAAAATGGCAAAGCCATTAAGGCCATTAAAAATGGAATGATTTTTTTCACATGCATAATTAGTTCTGTTTTACGGTCGCAAAGAAAGCGAATTAATATGGATTTACTGTTAACTTTTATTAACAAATTGTTAGGCAGTAGTTATTGAATTTCTGCTGCATATTACTGTATTATTCAATATCCGGGCATTATAGCTATGCATTTCGAAAAGCGAAACTTCAGCAGTAAAAGAATTAATCCTTATTAACTTTGCATGCAGAAAAATTGAATACAATGCTCAACCGGATAGAAGAGGCAATTGAAGACATCAAAACTGGCAAACTAGTAATAGTTGTAGATGATGAAGACAGGGAAAACGAAGGAGATTTTGTAACGGCGGCCCGTAATGTAACTCCTGAGGTTATTAATTTTATGAGTACGCATGGCCGGGGTCTTATATGTGCTCCTATAACTGAACAACGTTGCGCTGAGCTGCATCTTCACCCCATGGTTACTGATAATACATCACTGCATGAAACTGCATTCACTGTAAGTATTGACCTGCTTGGACATGGTTGTACAACGGGGATTTCTGCCCATGATCGTTCTTTAACAGTTCAATACCTGATACATCCTGATAGTAAACCGTCTGATTTTGGCCGGCCAGGGCATATATTTCCATTGAAAGCAAAAACAGGCGGTGTTCTTAGAAGGACCGGGCATACAGAAGCCACAATTGACCTGGCAGTGCTGGCGGGTTTTGAGCCAGCTGGTGTGCTTGTAGAAATTATGAATGAAGATGGTAGCATGGCCCGACTTCCTGAATTAAAAGAAATAGCAAAGCGATTTGACCTAAAGATCATCTCCATTAAAGATCTTATTGAATACCGGCTTAAAAAAGAAACGCTGATAGAAAGAGAAGAAACCGTAAGCCTGCCCACAAAATATGGCGTGTTTGAACTGGTTGCTTTTAAGCAATTGAATACTGGTGATATACACCTGGCCCTAAAAAAAGGAGACTGGAAAAAAGATGAGCCCGTGCTTGTAAGAGTGCATAGCAGTTGTGTTACTGGGGATATTCTTGGATCACTTCGTTGTGATTGTGGTGAGCAGTTACATCATGCTATGAAGCAAATTGAAGCAGCCGGCAAAGGACTAATTTTATATATGAACCAGGAAGGCCGGGGTATTGGATTGCTGAATAAACTAAAAGCTTATAAACTTCAGGAACAAGGCATGGATACTGTAGAGGCCAACCTGCATCTTGGATTTGGAATGGATGAAAGGGATTATGGAGTAGGGGCCCAAATTTTAAGGGAAATGGGAATCAGTAAAATGAGACTAATGAGTAATAATCCCCGTAAAAGAGCGGGACTCCTGGGCTATGGATTAGAGATAGTGGATACTGTTACCATCGAAATGGAGCCTAATATTCACAATAAAAAATACCTTTTCACTAAAAGAGATAAACTGGGGCATGAGATATTGAATGGGCTGTAGTTAATGGGGAATTGGTTAATTGATAATGGATAATTGGAATTTTAAGACTTCTGTTTAACCACCGATTTTTACTTTTGTTTTTTCATCTTCCTGCTGCAGTTTTTTTCGGCTTTTAAAAATGTCCGAAAGCTTATTGAAATTCTTACGATAAGATAACTGCACACCTGATCGATTTCTTTGGCCATTGGTTAGGTCAATGCTGGTCCTGTTGAATCCAACAACCCTGATCGATCCATCTTTATTCAATAACCATTCAATGGTAATGTCTGGTGTAAGCAATCCCTTCCTGTTAAGTTGAGCATAAGGATTATTGTAATCAAGATTTCCCCCGATAAGAATATTCACCCTGTTACTTAATAAAATCTTAAGCCCGGCCTTTACACTTGCCTGTAACTGGCTTGCCTGGCGCTGCAAGTCTACTGTTGGGTTTATGTCAATGTATGTAGATATCACGCCGTTAGTTGCCCGCTCCAGTTCTTTATTAAATACAGTGGTCAACCAACTGCTTACTACACCACCAATCGTGTTGGTGGCTAATGAAAGTGTATTTTGCCCGGATAAAAAATTCTGGGCACCCAATATAAATTGGTTGAACAAAAGTAAACTTGCTACTTGCTTGTATTGTTCATTCGGATCATTATTAAAGTCTGCAAGTCTTTTCACAATAAGGTAATCCCTGTTCAATTCACTTCTTTCTGGTAACTGAAACTCAAAACTGATAACTGGAGATTTTAAATTCCCTGAAATATGGGACAGGATAATGATATCTTCTTTTTGCCGGTATCCACCGCTGGGAGAAAGATCGCTTAGGTTTACATTCTTAGCCATGTATTCCGCATCAATATCCAACACTGCCAAATAAGGATCGCCATTCCATATGATAGAACCGTTGCTAAGTGTAAAAGGTTTCTTTAAAAAAGTTTGGAACTTAAAAGTGTATTCACCCCTTGTTAGATCATACCTGCCACGAATGCTAAGAGGTTCAGTGGTGCCCACTCTTATATTCAATTGTCCATTTCCCTGGCCCTTTATAACATCGCCGGTTTCTTCATCCAATATAACATCAACTTTACAAGCCGGGTTTGCGCTAAAATTCATGTTCACCAGCATATTCGTTTGCTGGTTATTGCGCTGCGTCGTTTCCATCTCTGTACCAAATTGTATAAAGTCGATATAGTCAATTGCTTTATTTTCCCTGGCCACGGAACCGGTAGGCAAATAAATATGACTACTATCCAATACGCTTGGCTGGCCATCAATATTCATCCTCATATTCGTGATTGGACCATTTAGCGACATTACAGCATTGCCGGTTACGGTGCCATAAAACTGGTTATTATCCTTCTTAGTTGTATTGAGCAAGAGCATCCTGTTTGTTTCAAACTTCAGGTCGTTAAAAACAAAGTCCTTAAAAAAATGGTGCGTGATCTTTCCACTTGCCGTGCCCTCATTGTTCAATGTATCTTTAAGCGGCATGATGCCGATATCTATCTTGTCATCCCGAAATTTAATAGTGTGGTTTGTAAAGGTATAGCGGCATTGGGTGAAGGCAACTTTCAAACTCCCGTCTGTAACGGTTACGTCACCATTTATACGAGGATAATCCGGTCCGCTCTTTATGGTTAGGTTGCTTTTTGCATTGCCGCTTACCTGGCTGAAAATACTGCCTAGGTAAGGTTCAAGAATATTAAGGTTGAATTTGTCTGTAAGAAAACCGATGGATAAGTTATTACCTGTGCTATCAAGATAATTGTATGAACCATCAACAGAAAATACATATTCTTTATCATTGGCACTGCCAGAAAACTTAACCAGGCCGGTGCTGGTATTTGCATTCCCCTTCAGGTTTACCTTGCCAATATAATGTTCATCCATTACAAGACTGTCTGCAGTTCCGTCAAACTCTATCCATGTTTTTCCGAACGGCTCCCTGATCATTGCTGTACCAGTTATCAAACCTTTGAATGCAGGCTTCACTAAAACGAAAGGTAAAAAATCTTCAATGTTCACATGCGTGAGTTTCGCCACCAAGTGCGTTTTATCAGTAACATCATCCAGCTCAGAGGATAGGACGATCTGTTGATTTTCATGCACAAAACTGATATCATTTACATCTGTAAAATTCTTTCTTATAGTAAGTTCGCCGTCTTTTCTTAACTCCCACCTTTTATCATTCACAACAAATGACGATGGAAAGAAATGGACTCGAACGCCATCATTATAAGTTTGTATACCAGCATTTAGTTCTGCATCGCTCAGGGTTTTACCGGCGCTGGTAGTAAGCTTCACCAGTGAAATATCGTTGTGAGCTGAAAGAGTAAGTTTGGTATCGGGGAGATGCAGGCTGTCATTCAGCTGGATATCTTCTACTGCAACTTCTGTATATAAAGTATCCCGGTTGCCCCTGCCTGTCAGCAGCGTGTTAGTAAAGACCTTGCCGGCATAAGAAAACTCGGGAACCTGTGCTTTTATAGTCAATTCATTTCTTGCAAGCGCTAGGCTTCCATCAATAGCAGCATCGTTGAAACCTCTTAGGCGTTTATCAAAGAGGCTGATATATTGATCGGCATTTTTTGTCTTTATGGAGAAACTGAAATCCTGGTTAGAAACCAAATAATCCGGAGGCTTTATATAAGCAGGATAGTAATGACTTAAAAATACCCGGAATGCGTCTGGTAACTTTGCTATCTTAAACTGGCCGGTGATGGAGGCATCCAGTTCGTTACTTGCAAGCGTTAGTATCTTGTTATTGCCTTCCATTCTTGAGTTCAACACAAGTGAATCAAATGAGAGTCTTGCGTCTTCATGCAATAAACTGGCATTGTAAATTTTTGCATTGCCCAGGAAATTGTCAATATTATTTCCTGTGAAGTGCAGGTTGAACAGCCCGGAGAAAGAGATTTTGTCTTTCGATAATCCCAGTTCTTTCAGGTTTACATAGCCAAGATCTGCGTCCGCATCAAAAGAAAGTTCATCCCCCGATAGGTTGATGCTACCATCCAACCGGTTTATTTTCAAGTTAGGATCATCAGAAGATAAATGACCCGTAAAAAGTTTTCTTTCAAAATTCCCGTTTATGGTCAGGTTCTGGTAATTATGTCCGAATGCATAAAAGCTTCGTGCAACGCCATTAAACCCAGCATTCAATTCATTCAATTTAAATCCACGACCATTTATTTTTCCGCTGATAGCGATATTGCCCAGGTTCTTATTATTTAAAAAGGCACCAAGGTTAAAACCATTCGTAGCAATCTTTCCGGAATAAACGGCGGGCTTTCCAGCTGGTAATTTCATATTCAGATCAAGAGATAGGGGACCCAGGGCGCTGCTGAAACTTCCATAAGTAACAAAGTCATTTAAAAAGCCCGTAAAATTTCCGGTGAAGCCAATGTTGCCAAGCTTATACAATGCAGGCATTTTTATTTGCGCAAATGCAGGTATAAGAGTAGCAAGCTCCTGGTAATTTGTCTGAAACGTTTTTGACCTGAAGTCTATAAAACTACTGTTGATATCAGGCAAACCCCGCAAGGCAATATCTCCTTCCAGGAATGTACTTCCAGAACGGATCTTCATATCCCTCGCTGAAAAATTATCGATAGTTCCCTTTGCATTTCCATTGAGATAAAATACCCTTCTCCAATTAGAAAGCTGTGGGGAAAAGTAAGCCAGGTCATCACTGTTCAATATAGACTCCTTAAAATTTGCTTCGAGCAAAACATTATGTATAAAACTATTGAAATCCTGGTTGAAGGCTTTATAGCTCATAGAATAATAAGGGCCAAGTTTGCTCCGGTTTGTTTGCAGATCAAGTTTTTTAAATTCCATGAGATCCGGAGTAAACTTCATGTTGCTCTGAAGTTTTTTTAACAATAAGCCGCTTTGTTCTTTTGCCGTGAGTGACACAGTTGCGGTCATTGTATCATTGCGAACGATAATATCCTGCAGGCTCCCTGTGATGGCAGAGAAAAAAATATGCTGCCCATCAAACTGGTTTGTATATGCTGGCCTTACGGTGAATTTATCATTCCTGAAACTGCTGTTTGTAAGGTTGATCTTTTTAATATTCATCTCCCAGCCTGAATTATTCCACTTAAATGCCTGTATCAACGGTATCTTTTCAAGTACGTTAGCAAGACTGGGTTCATCCGGTTTTCGGCCCTCGTAATCAGACTGGGAAAATTCAGCCTGTTCCAGGTTTAGTTCCTTAATAGAAATCCGTTTCTTTTCATAATTTATAAAATCCATCAGCAAGTCCAACTTATTCATGTAGGCAATCATGTTCTGGCCCACCCATTTATCTATCTTATTGAAACGTACATTCACCAGGTGCACCTCATTAAGGGTTAGCTCTATATTTTTTTTCTTGGTAGTTGATGAAGACGGACTCGAAAAATAGTCAATCAGGAACTGGTAATTCCAGGTGGAATCCATACGGTTCATATTCACAATCGCATTTTCAAGGCCGATATAATTTAAGCTTACTTTTTCTTTCAGAAAGAACCAATCAGTGATGTTCAGTCGGGCAGTGCCCGCATATAGCATCGTATCTTTTTTGCGATCCTCTATCATCAATCCCTGCAGTTCCATTTTATTGAAAAAACTGAAGTCTACTTTTTTAATGGTAACTCTTGTGTGAAGTTTAGTGGAAAGATTGGAAGCAACATGGCCAACCACCCAGGTTTGAACAACAGAAAGATGCAACAACCCATACAATATTAATATCAATAGCAGCAGGGCCAGCAGGCTGCGTTTTAATATGTAGAAAAACTTTTGCAGGTAAATGAATTATTCGTAAAAATAGCCCATCGCTTATTAAGCACAAAAGCCACAACGTTTTTTATGATATATTTTTAGCAGTGATCAATGAAAATAATAACCGAGGTTCAGGCTAAAGATGCGGTTCTGAATATCCTTACCATCAGTTTCCACATTATTGTTTATGTTGACAAAGCCATGTTCGTATGCAGCCTCTACGAAGAATTTGTCGAAATGCAAGCCAATGGAACTATAGATTGCGAGGTCAAAAAGACCATAATTTCCTGAAGTACTTAGGGTCATTTTCTTACTTGTAGTTATACCGTTTTCAGTCTGTTTTTCTGTACCACTCAATGCCAATCCGGCCAGGGGCCCTGCAGATAAAACAAGATTTGATTGACTACTCGTTTTTACATGAAAAGAAAGTAAAGGTGTAAGGTCAATGTAGTGGATCCTGTTCTCATACCGGCTTATACTTCCGCTGGTAGGTTTGATAATATAACCTCTCATGCTGTAATGGGCCAGGGCGGTAAAGAATAATGGTGGTTCAAATGCCGTGGTCATTTGCAAGCCTATATTTAATCCAGGTACATAAGAAGTGGGTTGTTTTATGCCATTAAAAGAAGCTTTCGCAGTACTGTAATTAGCACCTGCTTTTAAAGCCAGCTTTGTTTGTGCTTTCGTTCCATAAATAAATAACAATAAACTGCAGACAAGAAAAAAAGGTTTCATTATTAAATCGTTGATCCGTGTAAAAATAAGGGAAAGCAAATAAAGGCCTACATCCCACGGGCATCATCATCGCCACGTTTATCTGCTATTGCAGTAATTGTGCCATCGGCATTTATCACTATCAGTTCTGTGCGGCCAATGGCTGATCGGGTTTTAATTGTATATCCCATTTTTTCAAGAGCCTTTATTTTTGCTGTATCAAAATCCTTTTCCACTTCTACAATATCAGGTAACCATTGATGATGAAACTTGGGCATGTTCACCGCATCTTCTGCACTCATTTTAAACTCCACCAGGTTCATTAAGGTTTGAAAAACGGAAGTGGGTATGGTGGTGCCGCCAGGTGTTCCTACAATTATGTAAGGCTTATTGTTTTTCAATACGATGGTTGGTGTCATGCAACTCAGCATTCTTTTGCCGGCTGTAATGGCATTAGCTGCATTCCCAATGGCACCATACATATTCGGGTGGCCTTCTTTTACACTGAAATCATCCATCTCATTATTCATGATAAAACCTGCACCTTCTATAACAAGCTTACTGCCATAACTATCATTCAAGGTGGTAGTAACAGAAACTGCATTCCCTTCTGCATCTATTACGCTGAAGTGAGTAGTTTGCTCACTTACGTGAACGTGCCCATGTTGAGAAGCAACACTCTTTCCTGCAGTGCCCGGTACAACATCGGCAATCAGTTGTTGTAAATACGTATCCGATGTTATTTCTTTTACCGGAACTTTTACCAAGTCATTATCGCCCAGGTAAAATGCCCTGTCTGCAAAGGTTCTTCTCTCTGCTTCTATCATCCACTGCATAGCCGCAGGGCTTTGAAAACCCATTGCACCAATATTCTTTTGCTCCAGCATCTTCATCATTTGCATGAGCATGATACCACCGCTGCTTGATAAAGGCATAGAAAGTACTTCCAAATTTTTATAAGGGAATTTAAATATCTGCCTGGAACGTGGCTGGTAATTTTTCAGGTCATTCCTGGTAATGATTCCCTGATACTTTTTCATTGTTGATTCTACAAGTGCCGCAGTTTCTCCTTCGTAAAATCCTTTTGCTCCTTTATCTCTTATGCGTCGCAATGTTGCGCCAAGATCTTTCTGAACAAGGATATCTCCTGCTTTCCATAGACTGTCTTTTACAAATGGGATTGCAGATTTATTATATTTTATAAATTCGTCCCGGTTACTATTCAGGCTTTGTGCTTGAGCTGCTGTGAGTGCAAAACCTTTTTCTGCCAGCTTTATTGCTGGTGCTATCAATGTGGCTAATGATAATTTTGCAAATGCCATGCTTTTCATAATGCCGGCTACCGAGCCGGGTATGCCACTAGCCAGCGCACCTTTTAGTGAAAGATCTTTAATGGGAGCACCGGCACTATCCAGGAACATATCTTTAGTTGCTTTTACAGGTGCGGTTTCCCTGTAATCCAATGCCAGGGTTTTTCTATTCTTAAAATGTGCAATGGTATAACCGCCGCCAC
Organism: Ferruginibacter sp.; assembly: GCA_039920245.1. Classification (GTDB taxonomy): domain Bacteria; phylum Bacteroidota; class Bacteroidia; order Chitinophagales; family Chitinophagaceae; genus Ferruginibacter. The sequence continues at coordinate 49,241 of JBDSEE010000209.1, read as the reverse complement.
CAAGATTACCGGCAGCCGGATAAACCACTGCAAGTGCAAGTTGTGTCGCAATAGCGGCATCCATCGCATTACCGCCTTTCTTTAATATATCCAGTCCGGCCTTGCTTGCTAATGGATGTGCCGAAACAACGGCAGCTTTTGAAACAGTTATTTTTTTCTGTGATGAATAATTTTTTTCCTGTGCGTACGAAGTGGCTATTGTAAAAAGAAAAATGGCAGTATAAAGATGTTTTAGCATAGTACAATATTAGTGAAAACTAAATTTGTTTTTTTTTGGAAAGCCAGTTTTAATAATTTCATCCCATAATTATGAGTATGAAATATTCTATCATCCTGTTTTTGCTTGTTTTTGCTATAACGGGTTTCAGTAAAGCACAGTCCTTAAAATCTCCCGACGCATTTCTCGGTTACCCGCTGGGAAATAAGTTTACCCCTCATTACCGGATCGTTCAATATTTTGAAGAAGCGGCAAAAGCCTCTCCAACTGTAATGAAACTGGAAACCTATGGATACACTTATGAAGGAAGACCATTATTGCTGGCAGCTATCACAAGCCCTGAAAATTTTAGGAACCTTGAAAAAATAAGGTTGAATAATCTGCGTCTTACCGGGATGCTTACCGATATACCGGGCGATGCCAACAGCCCAGCTATTGTGTGGCTGAGTTATAATGTACATGGCAATGAAGCCAGTTCTTCCGAAGTGTCTATGAAAGTGTTGTATGAACTGCTTAGTAGCAATAATGCACAAAACCAGGCATGGCTGCGCAATACAATTGTACTGATAGATCCATGTCTTAACCCTGATGGAAGAGACCGATATGTGAACTGGTATAACCAAATGGCAGGAGCAACTCCTAATCCCGCAGAAGAAGCAAGGGAACATGCGGAGCCATGGCCCGGTGGCAGGGTGAACCATTATTATTTTGATCTGAACCGTGACTGGGCCTGGCAAACGCAAACGGAAACACAGGCACGCATTAAAAAATATAATGAATGGATGCCCCAGATACACTGCGATTTTCATGAGCAGGGAGTAGAAAGCCCATATTATTTTGCGCCTGCGGCAGAACCATTTCACGAAGTAATTACCCCATGGCAGCGAAGTTTTCAAACTATTATCGGAAAAAATCATGCAAGATATTTTGATGCCAATGGCTGGCTTTATTTTACAAAAGAAAGGTTTGATCTTTTCTATCCCTCCTATGGCGATACATATCCTTTATACAACGGGGCAATTGGGATGACTTACGAGCAAGCAGGCCACAGCAAGGCAGGGCTTGCCATTGAATTGGCAGGTGGCGACACATTGAAATTAACAGACCGGATAGCACATCATTTTACAACAAGTATGAGCACCATTGAAATAACTTCCACTCATGCAGCAGAAGTGATGAATGCGTTTAAAAAATTCTTTGATGATGGAAAAAATGCTGCCAGTGGCCCATATAAAACGTATATCATTCCTGGGGAAAACGAAGCAGCTATCAAAGGATTGAAAAATTTGTTTGATAGGAATCAAATTGCATACGGGTATGTTGCGAATACCAAAACTGTGAAGGCATACAATTATTTTACGGGGAAAGAAGTATCATACAATATCAATAAATCGGATCTTGTATTATCCTCGGCACAACCCAAATCTGTTCTGCTAAAAGTATTATTTGATCCCAATGCATTGCTCGTAGATTCTGCCACCTATGACATCACTGCATGGTCATTGCCTTTTGCTTACGGCGTGCAGGCCTATGCCAGCAAGGAAACTGTGCCTGTTCAGCAATTATTTACTGCTATAAAATCTACTGCTACAATCAATGAAAATGCTTATGGTTATCTTATAAATTATAAAGGCTTTGAGGATGGAAAATTACTTTCGGCGCTGTTAAAGAATAATGTAAAGGTTCGCTTTGCGGAAAAAGATTTCTCTTACAATGGCATCACTTATAAAAAAGGAACGTTAGTTATCTTACGAAACGGGAACGAAACCAGCATACATAAAGTAATTGAACTCACTAATGCTTATCAATCTCATATAACGCCTGTGAGTTCAGGTTTCATGGATACAGGTTTTGATTTTGGTTCTGATAAATTACACTTGCTTAAAAAACCAATTGTTGCATTGCTGGCCGGTCGTGAAACCTCACCGGGTGCAATGGGCGAAGTATGGCATATGTTTGACCAGCAATTGCAATATCCTATAACATTGATCAATGCAGAAAATTTTAATGCAGCCTCATTAAAGAAAACCGATGTGCTGATCATCGCTGACGGAAATTATCGCTTCTTATCTAATAAAGATGTGATTGCAGAATTAAAGTCGTGGGTAAAGCAAGGAGGGAAAATAATTGCGATGGAAAATGCAGCCCTGCAATGGAATAGCAACGAAAGCGGTTTTCAAATTAAGAAAGCAGCAGAAGCTGATGATAAAAAAGATACAAGCCTTTCAAAGACATATGAGAATGTGCGGCGATATGAAGACAGAGAAAAGAATGAGTTAGTCAACAATATCCCTGGTGCCATTTATAAAGTTACGCTTGACGACAGTCATCCAATTGCCTTTGGATTTCCGGGATATTATTTTACATTAAAGCTCAATGATAACCTTTACCAGTTTTCGAAAGATGTGTGGAATGTGGGCATTATCAAAAAAGAAAAACAAGTAAGCGGATTTGTTGGAAATAAATTACGCAGCAGGCTGCAGGATGGTACTGTAATAGGTGTGGAAGATATGGGAAGGGGAAGCATTGTTTATTTTGCAGATGATCCGTTGTTTCGGAGTTTTTGGGAAAATGGGAAATTGCTTTTTGTAAATGCAGTGTTTCTTGTTGGTCAATAAAAAATTACAAACGGCAACAGGCTGCCCCATGTTTGTATTAGTTTCGTTGTTTCAATTTAATTATGAATAAGATATTCGTTCTGCTCGTTGCAAGTTGTATCCTAGGTAGTGTTCATGCGCAAGCTCCAAAAATTTATTCCTCTGCTGATATTTTAAATAACCTGGAAAAACTTCCCGTCTTTGGTTCGGTATTATACCTGGCTGCACACCCGGACGATGAAAATACAAGACTGCTTGCATGGCTTGCTAATGAAAGACATTATAGAACAGGGTATCTAAGCCTTACACGTGGTGATGGTGGACAAAACCTGATAGGTGATGAACAGGGAATAGACCTGGGACTTATAAGAACACAGGAACTTTTGGCAGCAAGAAGAATTGATGGTGCAGAACAATTTTTTTCCAGGGCATATGATTTTGGTTTCAGTAAAAATCCTGACGAAGCGTTAAGGATCTGGGGACATGATAAAATATTAAGTGATGTAGTTTGGGTCATTAGAAACTTTAAACCGGATGTTATCATTACCCGGTTTCCCACAACTGGCGAGGGCGGTCATGGCCATCATACAGCTTCCGCAATATTAGCTGTGGAAGCTTTTGATGCTGCAGTAGATCCTGCAAAATTCCCGGAGCAACTTGTGAATGGCGTAACAACATGGCAGGCCAAAAGACTGATGTGGAATACTTTTAATTTTGGCGGCACCAATACCACCCGGGAAGATCAACTGAAAATTGATGTAGGTACTTTTAATGCCGTGCTGGGGAAAAGTTATGGTGAGATGGCCGCTGAAAGCCGAAGCCAGCATAAGAGCCAGGGTTTTGGCGTACCGGCACAAAGGGGTGAAAGTTTAGAATATTTTTCGACTATTAAAGGTGAGAAGCCTGTAAAGGACCTCATAGATGGTATTGATGTTAGCAATAAACGAGATAACTGGAATGGATATGAGGCTTCTGTAAAAAATTTGTTGGATAACTATAATCCTACAAATCCTTCCAGTTCTGTCCAGGCATTATCACAACTTTTCGGTTTGGTTCAGCAGCAAAATAATAGTTACTGGAAAGAGCAAAAACTAAAAGAGCTTTCAAAATTAATAGAAGCTGCTAGTGGGATTTTTATGGATGCCACCACAACCACTCCTTATGCTGTGAAGGGAGATAGTTTAAAAATAGCTATTGTAATAAATAATCGTTCCGGGGTAAATATCAAGAATGCGAGTATTCGTTATGGAGATCTTGTTATTGCATTGCCCTTAATTGAAAAAAATAAAAATGCAAGTACTTTATTATCAGTACTCATTCCTGCAAATGCCAAACTTACGCAGCCTTACTGGCTGGAAAAAGAAATGAATCATGGAAGTTTTAATGTAACAAACCAGGCCATGATAGGTAAGGCAGAAAATGATATTGAAGGCGTGGAATTTTCTTTTGACATAGATGACATAAAGTTGGTTTACAACAAACCAGTGAAATATAAATTTACTGATCCAGTTAAAGGAGAATTGTACCAGCCTCTTTCAGTTGTACCTGCGTTGAGCTTAAATATTTTTCCTGGTACTACTGTTATCAACAGGGCTGTGAATACAAATACAATCTTTACAAAAAATTTCAGACTGCTAGCTGAAGGTAATAAGCTACCAAAACAAAACGAAAATTATACAGCGCTATCTTCTTTGCCTGCGGGAAGTAAATATGCAGTGAATACCGTGTTTGATGTGTCGCAAAAAAACGGTAGCAGTGAAAATGAAATTATTTTTAAAGATCAGAATGGTGTTCCATACAATGACCTGCGGGAGATTAACTATGATCATATTCCTGCAATCAAATATTTTAAGACAAGTAAACTTCAACTGGTTTTTACCGATGCTAAAACCAATGGCACGCATATCGGGTACATTGTGGGAGCAGGTGACAAGGTTCCCCCGGCGCTGGAACAAATGGGCTACACCATTACCCTGTTGACTGAAAAAGAAATCACTTCACAGAACCTTAAAAATTTTGATGCTATAGTAACTGGCGTGCGGGCATATAATATTCATAACTGGTTAAGCAATGCCTATCCTCATTTGATGCAGTATGTAAAAGATGGAGGTGTACTGGTTTCACAATACAATACCAATAATTCTATCGGGCCGGTGAAGGCAAGCATTTCACCTTATCCATTTACCATAAGCCGCAATCGGGTTACAGATGAAAATGCGCAAGTAAAATTTTTATTACCTGCCCACCCGGTTTTGAATTTTCCAAATAAGATCACCCAAAAAGATTTTGAAGGCTGGGTACAGGAGCGTTCAATTTACAATGCAGAAAATATTGACAGCAATTACAAACGCATTCTGAGCATGAACGATCCAGGTGAGGCTGCGCAAGACGGAAGCCTGATCGTTGCTGATTATGGCAAAGGCAGATTTATTTACACCGGCCTTGTATTTTACAGGGAACTGCCGGCAGGCGTACCTGGGGCTTACAGGTTATTTGCCAACATTGTTGCCTCAACAAAACCCCCGGTGTCAAATGCATCCAGTAAATCTAAGCAAGTTAAGTCCGCAATAAAGCCTACTAAAATAAGTGCAGAGAAAGAAGTACAATAAGCGAAAATAGTAGTTGAAAACAACAGATAATAGACAGCAAGAGATTGAAGCAGAACATTTGAAAAATTATTTACGATCGGCGTTCACCATGGACTTCTGACCTTCACTATCATGAGTTACATTGATTGGATCATATTAATCACAGCACTTTCCGGCATCATTGCTTATGGAATATATAAGAGCCGGACTACCCGTAACCTTGAAGGATATTTTTTAAGCAACCGCAGTATGCCCTGGCATCTTGTATTGCTAAGCATTATGGGTACACAGGCCAGCGCAATTACATACCTTACCGGCCCGGGACAGGCTTATACAGATGGAATGCGTTTTGTGCAATATTATTTTGGCCTGCCACTGGCAATGATCGTAATTTGTATTTTTTTTGTTCCCGTTTACAGTAAACTGAAAGTGATCACAGCATACGAATTCCTGGAGTATCGCTTTGACCTTAAAACGAGAACATTTACATCTTTTCTTTTTTTATTGTCAAGAGGTCTAAGCACTGGCGTTAGTATCTATGCACCTTCACTGATATTGAGTTCTATTATGGGTTGGAATATTTATTATACCAACATTGTGATGGGAGGACTGCTTATTATTTACACCATCAGTGGTGGCGCAAGAGCTGTTGCTTATACCCAGAAGCTGCAAATGATCATAGTGTTTATTTCATTGATCCTGATCGGATATATTGCTGTGAATTTATTACCTGAAGGAATTGGTTTTTCGCAGGCAATTAAAAAAGCCGGCAGTTTTGGAAAAATGAATGTGATCACAACGGGCATGACTGAAAATGGTTTTAACTGGAATGATAAGTACAATATCTGGAGTGGGATCATTGGTGGATTTTTCCTGGCACTGAGTTATTTTGGTACAGATCATAGCCAGGTGGGAAGATATCTCACTGCAAAAAACCTAAGGGAAAGTCGAAAGGGATTATTGATGAATGGTTTGGTGAAAATTCCAATGCAATTTGGAATCTTATTGATCGGTGTACTCGTGTTCAGTTTCTATCAATATCATAAAGCACCTGTTTATTTTGATGAAGTGAAAATGAATGAGGCGAAGCTTACACCATATGCAGATATTCTTGCTATAACAGAGCATGCATACAATGAAAACTTTGTAGCAGGAAATAGTACTGCTTCAGACCACTACCGCAAGAAATATAAAAGAATATTGCAGCAAGCTTTGCCGGCAGAAGATATTAATGATACGAATTTTATTTTTCTTCGTTTTGTAAAAGATAACCTGCCAATAGGATTGATAGGATTGCTATTCGCTGTTATTTTTTTATCGGCATGGGGCAGCATTGCTGCAGCACTAAATGCGCTAGCAGCCTGCACAATTGTAGATTTTCATAAGAAATTTTTTGTAAAGAACGAAACACCAGAGCAGGATTACAAAACGTCACAATGGTATAGTTTTGCCTGGGGTATTTTTTGTATTATTATTGCCATGTTTGCACAAAATATAGGCAACAGTCTTATAGAAGCAGTAAATATTCTTGGCTCATTATTTTACGGTGTTATATTGGGTATTTTTCTAGTTGCCTTCTGGATAAAATATATCAGGGGCAATGCTGTCTTCATAGCTGCTATTCTTTCAGAAGTTGCCATTATAGTGATCTACCGATTGCATGTAATTTCTTTTTTGTGGTTGAATGTCATCGGTGCATTGCTTGTGATCATTACCGGTTTGATATTAGAAATATTTTTCAGAAACATAACTACAAAATCCACCGTATAAAAAAATGCTGCATTTTACAGCAGCATTTTTTATATTAACAGTTCACTATTATAATTTTTTCTGCAGGTCTAAATTCATTTTTACATAATCATCATTCTTTGCTTCCTTACTCAGCTCTAATGATTTTTTAGAAGTTATCATGGCCGCTTTTTTATCTCCCATAGCGTATTCAATTTTTGCTTTATAAAGCCACATGTAAAATGCCTTCGGATTTTCTTCTACCGCCTTATTGATGTATTCAAGAGCCTTGGTTGAATTTTTTTCATACTCATTATAGAACTGGGCTGCCTGCCAGTATGGTTTTTTATCTCCCTGTAATGCCTTATCTACTTGTGTTTTTATCCTGCTTTTAATGGTTGCATTTATTGGAATAGTTACTCCTGTTTTTTCCCACATGATCTGTAACTCGCAACTTTCGGGCATGATATTTCCAAATTGCATCGTAAAAGATTCAAGGCTTGTTTTCATCTTTTCAGATGCTATTTTAAACCTCAGGATGTCATCAGATTCTTTATAGCCATCCGTTCCCCAGTTAGCAACTCCTTTATTCAAAATGATCTCCCATGTTTCTATTCCCGGAACAGTATATAAGGCATAAGAACCGGTATCAATGCGTTTTCCATTTATTTCTACTGCATCTGTAAATTTTAGAATAGTAGCGGCGTTTGCACCGGTACGCCAGATCTTGCTATATGGAACAAGGTCTCCAAAGACTTTGCGCCCTCTCATGGCCGGCCTGCTATAGGTAAGTTCAATGGTGCCTAAAGCAAAATCCTGTTTAATGGTTTGGGTAGGAGATGGCTGTGGCATTTTTACCTGGGCTTCGCTTATTGCGAAACAAACGATACAGGCTGCTGATAATAAAAATCTTTTCATTGTAATAGCTTTTTAAATTATGATTGATTATTCGAAATATACTTTAACGGTCTGATATATCAATTGGTTACTCATGAACTGTACTTGTGTTTGCTGAATTAATTTTTCGGAGTAGCCCTGCAATCCAAAAAGGCCAGCTGCATTTCCCTTGTTTATTGCTATCTCAAGGTAACCTGCTGAATTGAATAACGCCAGCTTCTCTCCATCAGGTACATCGGCATAACTTTCACTGATCCTGTCTATCACTTCATCCCTTTTAAACTCAATAACGAATCGCCTTCCTTTTCTTTGTTCCTCAAATTCATCCTTGCGGATGTTTACCACAACATTTTCAAAGTTATCAATAAAAATTATCTGGCCTTCTATCCAGGCTGGGCCCAACATTGGTCTCAAAGCATTTTTTACCTGAATATTCACCGTTGTGTCTCCCACTTCTTCAATGGGCATTCCTGTTGCAAGTTTTTCTATAGCTTCTGCAAATATCCTGGTACAATAAAGTGTATTTTTTTGCGCCGTTTTATCCAGGTGTAATGCAACAACTTTTTGTGGCAGGCTTTCAAGAATCATGCTTATGAGGCCATTATCTGCACAACAAATAAATTGTTCATTATGTTCAGCAATAAGAAGATGCTGTGGCTTTTCATTAAAAAAATCTACCAAAACGATATGAAAGGTTCCGGGTGGAAAATTTTCTATTGCATTCCTGCACACGTATGCAGCCTGTGGATAATTGAATGGTGGAAGTAAATGCGTAATGTCTATAACCTGTGCGTCTTTATTTACCTGCAGCAACTGGCCCTTAATAGCTGCTGGCATAAAATCCTGGATGCCTATGTCGCTTGTAAGGGTAATTAGAGCCATGAATATTTATTTGCTAATGTTATTTAACCAAAACTCCTTTTTTAAAAAAGAATTTATGAATGAGTTTGTCTGCAAGTTTAGGGAAGAATTTATTTACAAAAACAGTTTGTTTGCCATTGTAACTAAGGACTAAAGAGCGTTGCCTTTTTTCAATTGCTTTTAAAATATGCGCTGCGCAATCTTCTGCACTCATTAACTGGCTTTCATTCAATGGACTTTCACCCTGCATTTCGCCTTTACTATTCAGGGCTGCCCTGCGTATATTGCTCCTGGTAAAGCCAGGAGAAACCCACATAACATTTACTTCCTCTTCCATCAATTCTGTACGAATGGCTTCCATCCATCCATTCAATGCAAACTTGCTGGCAGAATAGCCACTACGGCCAGGAAGGCCCCGGTAACCAGCGATTGATGATATTCCTGCAATGGTTCCTTTCCTTTCTATAATGGATGGCAACGCCAGCTTAGCACAGTACATGCTTCCAAAAAAATTTATATCCATCAATTTTCTGAAAACTTCCGGGTCAGTATCTTTGAAAAGGCCTCTCATAGAAATACCTGCGTTGTTAATAAGAATATCAATTCCACCAAATTGTTTTTGCGTGCTGTCGATAAATAGCTTGCAATCATTATAGTTACTTACATCGGCCACAATACTATGAAAGGGTAGCCTTGCATGTCTTAATTGCATATCATATAATTTATCCTGGTTGCGTGCACATGTTGCCACTTTTGCACCCAGGTTTAGCAGTCTTTCCACCAAAGCCTTGCCAATGCCTTCACTACCGCCTGTAACGGCCACTACTTTATCTTTAAAAAAATCACTCATGTAAAATGTTATTCGCAAAAATAAGCGAGATATGGCGATGGTTTACAGGTATTCACAAAAACCTTGGGCGGAAATGGAAATAAAATTAAAAATCCGAAATGTAAGTGAATGCACTCCTGTCAATTATTTATTGATATGAGTGTTTGCTCGATATAGGGCATAAAAAAAACCCCTGAGACTACAGAGGTTTTGAGGTGAACTGGCTGGGACTCGAACCCAGGGCCCTCCCGATTTAAATCGGGGTGCTCTACCCCTTCGCAATTAATGATTCTATAAATTTCCTGGATTTCATTTTCTTTATCTTGTTTTCAAACGCTTTGGCTTCTCCTAAGGACAAAAACTCCTGCCTGTATTTTAAATTCCAGGGTAGTCCCGTTTTAGTGAATTTGGAATGACCGATATTATGCTCATATAATCTGCGCTCCATGTCAGTACATGCTCCCACATAGTACTTATCAAGTTTCTTTGAAAATAAAATGTATGTATAGGGCATAAAAAAACCCCTGAAGTTAGAGGTTTTGAGGTGAACTGGCTGGGACTCGAACCCAGGGCCCATACATTAAAAGTGTATTGCTCTACCAACTGAGCTACCAATTCAATTTATTTTTTCGAACCCGGTGCTCTCCCGATAAATCGGGATGCTCTACCAACTGAGCTACCAATTCATACCCTTTTTTTAAAGGGAGTGCAAAAATAGGGCAATTTCATATTGAGTTCAAATTTTTTTAAATCTTTTCCTGTTTTATTCTTCTTTCCATGATGCAATCCGGCACAGTATTGCCCCTATGTTAATAAAAGAAATAATGGAAATTGTACCAAAACAGGAGCAAGGCATACAAAGCGATACTATAGCAACAAGAAACTTTGCAAGTGAAGATGAAGCTCATGATTTTTTTCTTATAGCAAAACAAAGATTACTGCAAATAAGTAACTGGAAAAATCTAATTGGAAATTTAAGTGCTGATTTTTATTTGTGTGATAGCCATGGGGACGAAGTGCAGCGGACTGTAGAAAAAAACGACTATATCAAAATAGATATACCCGGACCAGGAACAGTTGCAGGTAATGGTAATGATTGGGTGCATGTAGAATCTTTACAGGAAGAAAGCAATGAAAAAGAGGAAATGACATGCGTGAAGGTAAGACCTGCTTCGAGCCCTTTAAATGATAATAAAGATATTGCTCATTTTTTTGATGATAGTGCTACAAGCTCCTTTATAGTTAAACGTAGAGAGTGTATTGTAAGCGCAGAAGTTCATGGCCGTAATGAAAAGCCGAATGTTGAAACTGAAGCATTGCAGGATAAGATCAGAAATACTATCATTGCGACTGCAGCAGCTACAGGATTTTCCAAATTACAATGGAAATTACTTGCCGAAGGATTGATTAAGGAAATTTAATTAATGGCGGGATGCCTGCAAAGTTTCCAATATTGCACAATTATCCTTACCAGTTCCCTAAATTCAGTGTAATTAGAAGATTTATCAAAAAAGCCCTGAACTGTGAGTTTACTGTAAGCTTCATTTACGGCATATTGGGAAATGAATGTTGTATAAAAAATAAACGGAATACTTTTATTTCTCATCAGTTCATTGCCGTCTAACTCTTTTTTAAATTCAATACCATCCTGCTTTGGAAGGTTCACATCGCATAAAATAAAAAACGGTTGTTGAGGGCTATGGATAAGGTGCTTCATAGCATCGGGACCATTATCAAAAAAGACAATATCATTTTGAACACCTACTTCATTTAATGCTTCTTTAAGCATCTCCTGGTCATCCAGGTCGTCTTCAATAATTATTATGGGTCCGCTTTGTGCCATTAACTTTGCCTGTTACCAGAACAAATAGCATGCAAATGTTTAGCAAAAGAATATCGTTTAAAAAAAATAAGCCCTTCCGTAGAAACGGAACGGCTTTTAACGATTGCTTGCCATATGAAAAATTTAAAAATGCGCTCTTAATATTTTATTTTTGTTTGAGGAATATAGATGTCATCTTCTTTCCTTACCGATTGCCCACCATATCTGCTACCGTAATGCTAAAGTAATACGGTTTGTTTTTTCATTAAAATCAAGTTAAGCCTGGTTTTACTATGCTTAAACTGTTGTTCACCTGATCAAATGCACTACAGCATTGCGTTTGACCAAATAAAAACCATGATGCCCAATCGTAATACAGATATATTATTTCAACTGATCCATGCGCTGGAGAAATCGGAAAAACGCAATTTCAAACTATATATTCAGCGAAGTTCTGGTAATAAAGATCTGAAGGTCATAGAGCTTTTTGATGCTATTGATAAGTTGACTGATTATGATGAAATAAAGTTACTGCAAAAACTTTCATCCATAAAGAAGCCACAACTTGCGAATGCAAAGGCACACTTGTATAAACAAGTACTTGCAAGCTTAAGGGTAATTAAAACCACAGAAAGTATCGATCTGCAACTGCATGAACAATTAGATTATGCCCGGATACTATATAATAAAGGACTATATCATCAAAGTCTCAAGATATTAGATAAAGTAAAAGAACTGGCCATTGAATATAACCAAGACAGTTTTCTTATACAGGTAATCTCATTGGAAAAGAAAATTGAAACCCTGCATATAACCCGAAGCATGCAGAACAGGGCCGAAAAATTATGCATGGAGGCAGATGAAGTAACATCCAAAAGGGCGGTCATAACCAAGCTGTCTAACCTTGCCTTACAATTATACAGCTGGTATATCCGGAGTGGCCATGCACGTAATGAGCAAGAAGCAAAGGCAGTTAGGAATTTTTTCAAAATTCATTTGCCAGGTTATGTAAATCCTCGTGGCTTTTATGAGCAACTCTATTATCATCAAAGCTATTGCTGGTTTGCATTCATACGCCAGGATTTTTTAATGTATTACCGTCACACACAAAAATGGGTTGATCTTTTTATGGGCCAACCGGCGATGATTGCAATTGAGAGCGGCAATTATATCAAAGGGATGCACAACTTGATGAATGCTCATTTTGACTTGAGAAATTATAAAAAATTTGAAGAAGCCATACAGCAGTTCCAGCTTTTTTCCGAAACGGAGGTCGCAAATCTTCATGACAATAACCGGGTGCAGACTTTTGTTTACCTGAGTAATGCCCGAATCAACTATCATATGATCACCGGGAGTTTTGAGAAGGGCCTTCAATTAATTCCACATATTGAAAAAAAACTTGAGGAATATTGGTTATTCCTTGACAGGCACCGGGTATTAGTGCTTAATTATAAAATTGCCACGCTGCATTTTGCTGCTGGTAATTATGACAAGAGTATTGATTACCTGAGAAAGATCATCAATGATAATGTTGACCTGCGAAATGACCTGCAATGCTATAGCCGTTTGCTTCACCTGCTTGCACATTACGAGATGGGCAATTATGATATCATGGATCACCTGATAAAATCTGTGTACCGCTTTATGACAAAAATGGAAAATCTTTCCAGGCTTGAAGAAGAAATGTTTCTTTTCCTGCGCAAGTATTCACAACTTAAACCAGTAGCATTAAAACCGGCATTTGCAGAATTCCTGGCTAAAATAAAAGTATTGGAACTACAGCCTTTCCAGGCCAGGGCATTTGCATACCTGGATATTATTTCCTGGGTTGAAAGTAAAATACAAGACAAGCCACTGGCAATCATCATCCGGAAAAAATATTTGGCTAGTAAACGTAAATAAGTTTAGAGCGCCATCAACGAGCAGCCCCGTATATCACTGTTATCAAGTCGGCCCCTAATTTCAAATTTACCAGTAGCATTATGCGTACCTATATCATCAGTGGCAATAAACGAGCAACTGTGAATGTTTGCGAGGTCGATTATATTTATTGCCCCGGTAGTTACAGAAAAATCAAAGGGATCATCTGTAGCACGCAATAAAATTTTCATCCATGAAGGAGTTTCAAAAATTCCATCTTTTGTAGAATAGGCCTGGGAGAGTAATTCCGTCATGCCATATTCTGAATGAACTTCGTTTAGCCCCAGTTGCTGCTTTAATTTTGTATGCACTGCTTCCCTTGTCATCTCTTCTTTTCTTCCTTTCATGCCGCCGGTTTCCATCACGATAGTATGGTTTAGCTGCATCGGGAATTTTTCTGCAAAATCTAGCAATGCATATGTTACGCCGATGAGTAATGTTGTTTGTCCTTCTGCTTCGTTTTGTAAAATGGTATCTTGTAATTTTTCAAATTCATACAAGTAGAAACCCGAACGCCTGTGCCCGGAAAGTTTTACCAGGTCATTTACCATGTATACAAGTGATGATGTCTGCCGCTCAAGGTAAGATGGTAAAAGTCCGATGATGCTGTATGATTGTGGGTCACCATAAAAATGTGAGAAGGCTTTTCGAAAATTTTTTATGTAGATCTCTTTTTCCTTTACAAGGTGCCGGCTAGGAATTGTGCCCGTGGTACCACTGCTTTCAAATACCAATTGCGGAACAAATTCAGTGCTTTTAATTTCATGCGACTTAAAGAAGCCAATAGGAAGGAACGGTATCTGTTCAATTTTATTTATCGTAGATGGATTTACAGAAAGTGCTTTACAAAAAGTATTGTATAGATTGTTTTGCTGGTATTGATAATTGAATATTTCAATACAGAGGGCATCAAAGTTATCTGTCGTGACGTCAAATATGCGTTCTATTATATTTTCTGTGATGGAATTAAACAAACTGTTGCATGTTTTCTTGCTGCAAATATGGCTAATTTGATGGTTAACAGGCCAAAATCCTTTGCGCCATTTTGGTTATGTATCCTTAATTTTGATAACAAATATATACCGATGAAATATTTTATTTTTCTCATAGCCACAACTGTAATGTTTTCAGCTTGTAAAAAAGATAAATACACTACTGAGCCTCAAATCTCATTTAAATCTGTAAACCCAAATGCAACCAGCATTGCCATTGGAAGCGTGATACCTGTTATTACTTTCGGGATTACAGATGCTGAAGGTGATATTGGTTTTAAGAAAGACGTGGACACAGCGTTCATCTATATAAAAAATAATCTTACTGGTAAATCTGACTCATTAGCTTTTCCTGATCTAAACACGGCTTCTAAATCCAACTTTAAGGCTGATGTTAATGTGTCGATAGAAACTGTGTTGCAATGTAAATCCTTGCCAAATGGTTCAGAGCATACTGATACTTTATACTTTGATATTTATGTAAAGGACTTTGCCGGAAATAAGAGTAATGTTATTACAACCGGAGAGCCGATCTACTTTTTATGCCGCTAATGCGCTGGCTGCAATTTATCTTATCACATTCCATCTTCATTGCTTTTTGTGCAATTGCCCTTTGTTATCAAACCTATACGTTACTTCATCTGGGGGCAGATTATGTATTGTATGCGTTTGTGTTTTTTGCAACGTTGAGCAGTTATAATTTTTACTGGCTCGCAAGCAAATTTCATTACAGGAAACAAAAGACGATTTCCGAATTTATAAAAGCCAATCTTTCTTACCTAGGCGTGTTCATAGTTTCAGCCATGGCAATGGTTTGGCTGGGCTTCAGGCTAAAATATCTTTTTTCGTGGATGCTGGTTTCAGGAATACTTACCTTCCTTTATTCCACTCCTTTATGGAACAAAACTGCTTCCATCATTGCAACTAAAACGGGTTTTTTTAAAACAATCCTTTTATCATTTACATGGGCATTGGTAACAGTAGTTTTTCCCGGCGAAGAATTAATACAAACGGGAAAAATGAACGTTTTGATATTGTTATTCGTTGCCCGGTTTTTTTTAATGCTTATGTTATGCCTCATATTTGATATGCGTGATATTAAGCTGGATAAGATGCATGCTTTACATAGCCTGGCTACAGATGTAAGTCGCTTCTGGCTGCAGGTGATTATGATCACCGCTTTTGCAATATACGTGGTAGCAGGAGTTATCGTCCGGATGATACAGGGCGACAATAAACAAATGATTGCCCACTTAATTATTGGACTAATTGTTTGGGTAGTTTATAGGCTATCATTAAAAAAACGGGGCTATATTTTTTATTATTTCCTGGTAGATGGCTTAATGTTCATTGCTGCGATTGGAACTTTCCTTGCCACTTTATAAAACTGGAAAAAGTTTGTCATTGAAAAAGGAGCGAACCCTGAAGACTGCAAATCTTTAATGGCTATTTTTGCAAGCATAAACAAATAAATATGGCAAAGGCTACAACAAAAAAGAAATCATTTATCACGGAAGAGGCTTATGGCTTTTTAAGAGATTACATAAATAATGCATCTCCTACTGGCTTTGAAAGCAGCGGTCAAAAGCTGTGGATGAATTACATGAGAAAATATGCTGACGAGTTTTTTACCGATCCTTATGGCACAGCTGTAGGTGTAATAAACCCGGGTGCTACTTTCAAAGTGGTCATTGAAGCACATGCAGATGAGATCAGTTGGTTTGTAAATTATATTTCACCCGAAGGGTTGATATATCTTAAAAGAAACGGCGGTGTAGATCACCAGATCGCTCCCAGCATGAGGGTGCTTATTCATGGTAAAAAAGGAATTGTAAAGGCAGTATTTGGCTGGCCGGCCATTCATACCCGTTTAAATAATCCTGATAATAAAGAACAGCAACCAAAGGTTGAAAATCTTTTTCTTGACTGCGGTGCAAGGAACAAAAATGAAGTGGAAGCACTTGGCATTCATATAGGTGCCGTAGCAACTTATGAAGATGGATATGAAGAACTTGCCCATGATTATTTGATCGGCCGTGCATTTGATAACCGCATCGGGGGATTCATGATCGCTGAAGTGGCCCGCCTGATTAAACAAAACAATAAAAAACTTCCTTTTGCTTTATACGTTGTAAATGCTGTGCAGGAAGAAATAGGCCTGCGTGGTGCAGAGATGATTGCCCGCAGGATAAAGCCTGATGTAGCTTTAATTACAGACGTAACACACGATAGTACAACGCCCATGATAAATAAGATCATTGAAGGTGATTGTGCCTGTGGCAAAGGACCGTCCTTGTGTTATGGCCCTGCGGTACATAATAAATTGCTGGATCTTGTAATAGATACCGCTGAAAAAAATCATATACCTGTGCAGATGAGAACGGTGAGCCGCAGTACAGGAACAGATACAGAATCCTTTGCCTATGCAAATGATGGCTGTCCTTCGGTACTGATCTCCATTCCACTTCGTTACATGCACACCACGGTTGAAATGCTGCATAAATCAGATATTGAAAACACCGTAAAGCTTATGTATGAATGCCTGTTATCGCTGACACCAAAAACTAACCTCAGTTATTTTTAAAATAAAAATGGAAGATAATTTAAGTAAATACCTGAAGCTAACTGGCAGCATTTTGCTTAGCTTTTTTTCATTCATTATGGTGCTTGCCTTTATCATGATCGGCCTTCGATTTTTCTTTGGAATAGTGGGCAACTTATCGTGGTTTGTTTTTTTATATATGCTGTTTATTTTAAGTGTGCCGGCAGCCATTTTTGTTACAGCTTTTATTGTCTTCTATAAACGCACAGCATCTCATCCTTCCAAAATTGTAAGGATTGAATCCAGGATACTTTTTATAATAGCTTTTGTTGCGTGGCTGGTAGTTTATGTTATGGACATTTTAAAGTTTGCCCGGTATGGATACGAGGAGATAGAAAAATATTACAGCTTCAACCTTTTATTCCTATTCTGCAATGTTTTCTGCATTTTCCTTGTTGGAGTATTACAGGCGCTTACAACTGAAAAGGAGAAGGACTGGCATGATAGGGTAAAGCATTAATCCTATAAAATAGAAATTCCCTCCCGAGAACAGGAGGGAATTTATTTTAACCCTTAAAAACAACCAACATGAAAATCAGTTGTATTATTAAACTATATAAACGTGGTTTAGTTTAAAATGGTTTTACCAGGTTGTCTGAAAATTATGTTAAAGCAAGATCAAGTACCTGCTGCATGTTTTTTACATAGTGAAAAACGATGCCTTTTATATATTGCTGGTTTATCTCAGTCACGTCTTTTTCATTTTGCCAGCACATAATGATTTCTTTAATACCGCTGCGTTTTGCGGCCAGTACTTTCTCTTTTATTCCCCCAACTGGAAGTACCAGTCCTCTTAAGGTTATCTCGCCCGTCATGGCAAGGAAAGGCTTTATCTTTCTGCCCGTAAATGCGCTGGCTAGTGCAGTCATCATAGTGATACCTGCACTTGGTCCGTCTTTGGGAGTTGCGCCTTCAGGAATATGTATATGAGCATTCTTTTTTGTAAAAACATCATTGGCTATTCCTAATTTCTTTGTGTTTGCTTGCAACCAGGTAAATGCCGTGGTAGCACTTTCTTTCATCACATTGCCAAGATTTCCTGTCAGCTTCAATTCCCCTTTGCCATCACTAAGTTGAGCTTCAATAAATAATATGTCACCGCCAACATATGTCCACGCCAGGCCAATGGCCACACCGGGCATATTAGCCATTTTATATATTTCATTGCTATACCTTGTCCTCCCAAGTATTCGTTCCACATCATTCCCGGTAATTGTTGGCTTTAGTTTTCCTTTCATTACCAATTCCTTTGCCTGGTTTCGCATAATACTTGCCAGTTGCCTGTCCAATTCACGCACACCACTTTCACGGGTATAGTCTGCAATTACTTTTTCAAGTACTGCATCACTTATTTTGAAATTGCTGTTTTTTAATCCATGCATATCCTTCTGCTTCGGTAGCAAGTGTCTTTTAGCAATTTCAATTTTTTCTTCTACTGCATATCCACTCAGGTCAATGATCTCGAGCCTGTCCCGCAATGCTGGTTGTATGGTATTTATATTATTGGCTGTTGCTATGAATAATACTTTGCTAAGGTCATACTCAAGCTCAAGGTAATTATCATAAAAGCTATTGTTTTGCTCCGGGTCTAACACTTCCAAAAGTGCAGAAGAAGGATCTGTGCGGCTATCACTTCCTACCTTATCTATCTCATCCAGTATCATCACGGGGTTACTTGATTTTATTTTCCGGATGGATTGGATAATTCTACCAGGCATTGCGCCAATATAAGTTTTGCGGTGTCCCCTTATTTCACTTTCATCATGAAGTCCGCCAAGGCTTACCCGAACGTATTTGCGATTGATAGCAGCAGCGATGCTTTTGCCAAGACTGGTTTTTCCAATTCCCGGCGGGCCGATAAAACAAAGTATAGGACTTTTCATATCGCCTTTCAACTTCAATACAGCAAGATATTCCAGGATACGTTCCTTTATTTTGTTCATCCCATAGTGATCATGATCCAGTATTTTTTTTGCTTTCTTTAAATCATATTGATCGTTGGTAATATCATCCCAGGGCAAGTCAAGCAACAGGTCCAGGTGATTATACACAACTGAATAATCGGGCGTAGAAGGATGCATACGTTCAAGTTTTTCCACGCCTTTATTGAACATATCCTTCGCAGTTGCTGGCCATTTTTTTGCTTCTGCTTTCTTCTGCATTTCTTTTACTTCAGCCACATTGTCGCCACCCAATTCATCCTTGATAGCTTTCATTTGTTGCTGAAGAAAATATTCCCGTTGCTGTTTGTCTAATTCTGCACGGGTCTTATTGGTAACTTTATTTTTTAGCTCTGTATACTGAAGTTCCGTATGCATTAATTGCATCAGCAATTCAGCCCTTGCTTTTAGGTTGCTAATTTCTAGCAACTGTTGCTTTTGTTTAATGTCACTGTTTAAATTACTGCTTACAAAATGTATAAGGAATGAAGGGCTTTCAATATTTTTTAAAATGATTGCTGCTTCGCTTGGCAGGTTGGGAGAGAGGTTGATGATTTGCGCCGCAAGATCCTTTATACTTCCAACCAAAGCATTAAAATCAGCATCATCTTTCAGGTTTTCTTCTTCCAGGTAACTCACCTTTGCTTTGAAATATGGATCGTCTGTTGTTATTTCATCAATCTTCATGCGCTTACGCCCCTGGATAATGATAGTGGTTCCGCCATCAGGCATTTTGATCAGTTTCACCAATTTAGCGATGGTGCCAATATTTTCAAGGTCGCTTACAGTGGGCTCTTCTACACTGCTATCTTTTTGTGCCACAACGCCTATCAATTTGTCAGCCTTATAAGCGTCGTTTACAGCTTTTATACTTTTATCTCTTCCTACTGTAATTGGAATTACAACGCCGGGAAAAAGTACTGTATTTCTTAAAGGAAGTATGGGTAATTCTGTTGGAAGCTTGCTGCTGTCTGTGTCTGCATCATCATCATCATTCAGCGGGATCATAGGCATAAACTCCATTTCATCTTCTGTGCCTTGTAAAAAAAATTGATTATCCATATTATGTTGGTTCGTTGGTCATTTTGGCAAAAATAGCCAGTAAAAAGGGTAAATTTTAGTGGAACTTAATATTGTCAAGTATAATGCCATTGAGAAATGGCTGACAAAGAGTGTAAATATTTATTTGATTAATTGAAGTTTAAAAAAGTTCGCATTACATTGAAAGTCGGCAAAACCAGATAATGCTGAACTTAATCGATCCATTAATTTGAGAATCTTACATCGTGTAAGAGATGTGAAATATTAAATGCGTATCACTTGAAGTATGAAGTAAAGTTGCTAGCCTTCCTTACATCAAATCAAGTGCAAGCGCCAGCAGTGTTACGTTGAAAGGTAATATCATAGAACAATACCCGCCGGCTACAGCATATACTCCAAAAAAAACGCCTACAGATATTAAAAATAAAATCCAATAGAGGCCGGTACGTTTTTTAGTCATTTCCATTTTCTAATAATTTGTGCAAATATAAGGTTGATGCTTTAGGAATAAAAGATTTGAAATACTAATTTCTTCAATCTGCTTAAATTGCCGCCTCAAACATATCTATGCGGTTTTCGTTCTTCGTACAATATAGTTCAGTTTATGGCCAGTCTGTGGCCCTGGAGTTTAGTATGCCTTTAAAAAACGGGTATAGTACCCTTGAACTTTTATACCTGGATGCGAACACATGGCATGCAGTAACGGAAATACACAAAAAAGATCTTGACGAAAAATTTCCAATTAAAATTATTATCAAAGAAAAGGGTAAAGCTGATATAACCGGCAAGCAATTTTTTTTTAATAAAGATTATTCAGAATTTGAAAATGCCAATATCCACCTGGACTGGTACAACTTTCGACCGGATGAGGCAATCTTTGAAAGCAAGGCCTTTAAAGTTTTAGGCGCTCATAAAAAAAATAAAGCAAAGCATTTGTCCCTGAGCAAAGCTTCTCATCTTTTTAATGTACAGGCACCTGAACTGCCGGCTCATTTATGTATGTGCATCTGCGGAAACACCAGGGACCTGGGTGACTGGGAGGAGCAGCTACCCCTCTTAATGCAGTACCGTAAAAAAAGCTGGAGGGTAAAACTGCGTTTAAAGGAAGAAGATACTGCTATCGTTTATAAATATGCAGTATATGATTTCCGGCTGAAAAAAATCGTACAATTTGAAACCGGCGATAATCGGCTGTTGCCATCGTTTGATAAAGAGAAAATTAATTTCCTTTACCAGAATGCAAGGCTTGAAAGTAGCTGGAAAACGACTGGACTTAACATTCAGCTCTCTGCCCTCAAAACCATTAATAGCTGGGGCGTGGGGGATTTCAGTGACCTCGTTTCCATGGTTGACTGGGCATCTGCATCAGGTATTAACATCCTGCAACTATTGCCTATCAATGATACAACAGCAACTTATACTTATAAGGATGCTTATCCATATGCAGCGGTATCTGCATTTGCATTGCACCCTGTTTTCCTGAATGTACATAAGCTTATAAAAGCCAAAGGAATATTATTGCCAAAGACCTTGCTGCAGGAAATAAAGAAGATAAATTCACTTCCTGTATTGGATTATGAGTCTGCTTTGCAATGTAAGATGCAGGTTATTGAACTTCTGTTTGAAAAGGAGCAATACAACTTTAAAGATGATATGGCCTGGTTTGATTTCCTGGAATTAAATCGCTACTGGCTTGTTCCCTATGCAGCATTTTGTTTTTTGCGTGATAAATATAAAACCGCTGATAGCAATAAATGGGAAACCCATAGCAATTATGATGAGGCCGAGATTCAGGAATTGGTGAGCCCAGGTTCTGACCATTATGCTAAAATTGCCATTCATTATTTTATCCAGTTTCACCTGCACTTGCAATTAAAAGACGCAGTAGATTATGCACACAAAAAACATATTGCTATTAAAGGCGATCTACCAATTGGTGTACACAGGTGCAGCGTAGAAACATGGGTATATCCACACTTGTTCCATATGCACACGCAGGCCGGAGCACCGCCAGACGCATTTACTGAGAAAGGACAAAACTGGAGTTTCCCTACTTATAACTGGGCAAACATGGAAGCAGAAGGCTTCTCATGGTGGCGGCAACGAATGGAGCAACTGAGTAATTATTTTGATGCAATTCGAATAGACCATGTATTGGGGTTCTTTAGGATCTGGAGTATTCCTGCCGATGCAACTGAAGGTATCCTGGGAAAGTTTGTTCCTGCTGCAGCTGTTCCTGTTGCTGCTTTTGAACAAGCCGGAATTCCTTTTGATGAGGATTTGTTGGCTAACCCATTTATCAATAATGAGGTTTTAAAAAATCACTTTGATGAAGAAGCTGGCTGGATAAAAATCAATTGCATGGATGATGGCAGGCTGAATAAAAAATGCCGAACTCAAAAAGCAGCCACAGATTTTTTTGAAAATCATCCAGGCAAAAAGTATTTGTTACCTCCACTTCTAAGTTTGATCTCAGATGTAATATTATTAATGGATGAAAATGTGAAAGAGAATTTTCACTTTAGGATTAACATGCAACGCACTGAAGCATTTAAACAATTGCCAGGTGCACAGCAGCAAGCGCTGGGAAAATTATACAACGATTATTTTTATCATAACCAGGACTTGTTGTGGAAAGAAGAAGGTATAAAAAAATTAAAGTTGCTGGCGGCCAGTAGTGATATGTTTATATGTGCAGAGGACCTGGGAATGGTGCCAGAAATGGTTCCACCTGTGCTCAATAGTTTGCATATGGCCGGACTTGTAGTGCAACGCATGCCACAAAAATTGGATGAACGATTTGCTGATATTAAGCACACTTCATATCTCACCGTAGTCACGCCTTCTACTCATGATATGTCGCCGCTAAGGCTTTGGTGGAAGGAAGATAGGGACGCTACTCAATACTTTTATAATTATATTTTAGGCCATTATGGTGAAGCACCGCTGGAAGCAGAAGCATGGATTTGCAAAGAGATCATTGAACAACATTTGCAATCACCATCAATTATGGCTGTGTTCCTTTTGCAGGATTTGCTTGCTATAGATGAAAATTTGAGACGCTTAAATCCGGCTGAAGAGCGAATTAATAATCCTGCATTTGCAGATCATAACTGGAATTATAGGATGCACTTAAACATTGAGGACCTGATTGCAAATAAAGATTTTTCTACCAGGATAAAAAACATGTTTGCTGAAAATGGAAGATAGGGTATGAATAAAATGAACCTGAAATATCGTCGCTTTGATCTGCCTTTTAAATATCCTTTTACAATTTCTAAAGGCACAAAAACACACCAGCCTACATTAGTCGTAGAGCTGGATTATTTTGGAATAAAAGGATATGGCGAAGCCCCGGCCATAAGCTACTATAATATTCCTGTAGAAAAAATGATAGAGGACCTGGAGGCAAAAAGACCTTTTATCGAAAAATTTTCATTTACAGATCCTGAGCGTTACTGGCATTACCTGCATCACCTGTTTCCACAAAATTCTTTTTTAGTTTGTGCGCTGGATATGGCTGGCTGGGATATTTATGGAAAATTAAAGAAGCAGCCGCTTTATAACTTATGGAACCTTGATACAGAAAATGCACCGCTTACAGATTATACTATTGGAATAGACAGTATTGAAATGATGGTAAAGAAAATGCAGGAAAAGCCATGGCCAATTTATAAAATTAAAGTAGGCACAGAGAATGATATAGAAGTACTGACTGCTTTAAGAAGCCAGACAGATGCTATCTTAAGGGTAGATGCAAATGCAGGCTGGACCCTTGACGAAGCCTTACAGAAAATACATTTGATGAAAGATCTTGGGGTGCAATTTGTAGAGCAACCTTTGGCAAAAGATAATTGGGAGGGTATGAAAATTCTTTACCAGCAATCTTCACTGCCGCTTATTGCAGATGAATCCTGCGTAGCTGAAGCTGATGTAATAAAATGTGCAGGCCATTTCCACGGTATAAATATAAAGCTTACTAAATGCAGTGGTATTACACCTGCAAGACGTATGATAGATAAAGCCCGTGAACTAAATATTGAGGTGATGATCGGCTGCATGAATGAAAGTAGTATTGGCACAGCAGCAATAGCACAACTGGCTCCTTTACTAGATTTTGTAGATATGGATGGCCCACTTTTGCTAGCTGAAGATATAGCCAGCGGCATAACATTCAACGATGGAAACATTGTATATAACAACAAACCGGGTTTAGGAATTGCATTAAATGAAGCTTTTAAATTTTAAGAAAAGTTTCCTCTTGATTTATAATGATCTCTTTAATCATGATATGACAGCAGAGCGTACAAAAAGACTTACAGATGTTTTAGATAAACGCCAAATTTCGATTACGGTATTGCTGGAAAATGTTTCAGATCCTCACAACATATCAGCCGTAATGCGTACCTGCGATGCGATAGGAATTCAGGATATTTATATTTTGAATAACCAGCTTGCTAAACATAAAAAATGGGGAGTGAAAAGTTCGTCGAGCGCATCCAAATGGCTGACCATTCATCAATATTCAGACATGTATGAATGTTTTGATGAACTGAGAAAACATTATAGCAAAATTTACAGCACGCATCTAAGTTCTGAATCAGTAGATCTATATGAGATGGACCTTACCCAATCTATTGCACTTGTATTTGGCAACGAACATAGTGGTGTAAGTGATGAAGTGAATAAACTTACTGATGGAAATTTCATTATCCCACAAGTAGGGCTCATAAAAAGCTTAAATATTTCTGTTGCCTGTGCCGTAACATTGTATGAAGCTTATCGACAAAAATCTTTAGCAGGCCATTACCAGCAAGTACAACTTTCATCTCCTCAATATGGAGCCTTAGAACAAAAATGGGGTTTGATTGATCTGTGATCCTGGTAGAATTAATCTTCTAACTCTTTAGTGTACAATGGCTTGGCATGTGATTTGTCCTAAGCCAATAGAGCCTAAAAACTACTATGCATTTCCAAAAACGAATATTTATAATAATACCCATTATTGCTGTTGCCTTTGGATTGTTTTCCTGTAATGGGAAAAAAAAGAGCAACGAATTCCCCAATTCTGAAATGTATGATTTTGCCAAACCCAAAGTTGTAAATCTGCCGGAGGAACTTGATGAAATATCAGGCATAGCATACTATGCAAAAGACACCAGTGTTTTTGCCATCATTGATGAAGACGGAACGCTTTTTAAAGTGCCTTTAAAAAATCCACATGCATTTAAACAATGGAAATTTGATAAGAAAAGAGATTTTGAAGATATTGTTTTAATGGACAGTACTTTTTATGTCCTGGTTAGTAATGGAGATATTGAAACCATAAATTTTATTGGAGATAGTTTACAGGCATTTAAATCAAATTTTTCTGACGAGAAAAAAAATGTTACAGAATTTGAAACACTTTACAAATTGCCAGATTCAAACCTGCTAATAATGATGTGCAAAAGCTGTGACCAGGACGATAAAAAATCTATCAGTTCTATTTCCTATGCTTATAATAAAGATTCTGTTGGCTTATATAATATTTACAAAGTATTGAATGTGCAACCCATTCTGGAAAAGCTGGGAGTGGAGAAACATTTAAAACCATCAGCCGGAGCTATCAATCCTGTGAATGGTGATTTCTACCTGGTATCTTCTATTCAAAAACTGATTGCCGTTTTTGCACATGATGGAACATTAAAAGAATTATATAAGCTTGACCCAGCACTTTACAAACAGCCAGAAGGCATTACATTTACGCCGGAAGGTGACCTGATTATCTCCAATGAATCAGCACAGGATGGATTTGCAACATTGCTCTTAATGAAAAATAAAAAAAAGAAAGCTGATAAATGAAAAAAATTATTGTAGTTCTCGGATGGTTAATGTGTTGCTTTAATTTGCATGCTCAAAATATTGTTGCTGATAGCCTGCAATCTATTATTGTGTTAATCGGCGATGCAGGTGAGTTAACCAATGGACATCATCCCGTAGTAAATGCTGTAAGAAAACATATACCTATTGGCGATAAAACTACCATTGTTTACCTGGGTGATAATTTATATAAAACCGGCTTACCAGATAATGCTTTGCCCACGTACGACATCGCAAAAGCTCCCCTCGATTCGCAGATACATATCACAGGAGATATCAAGAGCCAGGTTTATTTTATACCCGGTAATCATGATTGGGCCAATGGAGGTAAAAATGGTTATGAATCTGTTCTAAGGGTTCAATCTTATATTGACCTATTAAGTAATAATTATGTCAGGATGTATCCACGGGATGGGTGTCCGGGGCCGGTGGAAGCAAAAATAACAGATGATATAACACTCGTGATGATGGATAGCCAATGGTGGTTGCATGAAAATGATAAACCGGGAATAGAGTCTGATTGTCCTTATAAAACACCGGCAGAAGTATTAACGCAACTGGAAGATATCCTGGTTAAGAATGATAAAAAGCTGGTTATATTAGCAACGCATCATCCGTTTAGAAGTTATGGACCTCATGGGGGTTTCTTTACATTGAAGCAACATATTTTTCCTTTTACGGATGCTATTCCGGGTCTTTATATACCATTGCCTTTAATTGGATCTGCATATCCTTTAACCCGTGCTGTCTTTGGTACATCACAGGATCTGAAACATCCTTTATATCAAACAATGATTCATGATATAGAATCAGTTGTTAAAGGTCATCCTAATGTAATTTTTGCTGCAGGCCATGAGCACACCTTACAAATGATACAGGATAGTGGTTATAATTTTATTGTAAGTGGCGGCGGTTGCAAAACGTCGAGGGTTTCTAAAAGCCGTAATACGCTTTTTGCTGCTGGTAAAACCGGTTTTGCAACGCTTGAAATTTCCAGAAAAAAAAATGTACAGGTTAAATTCTATACAGTGGATATGGATTCTGTAAAGGAAGTCTATACCGCACATATCCTGGACTTTTCAAAAGGCCAGGGCCAGGAAATAAAAAAGGATAGCATGCGTAAGGTAGAATATGCATTTAAGGATACGGTTGTTATTTCAGCAAGTGATAAATACAAACATTACACTGGTTTTACGCAAGCTTTCCTTGGTAAGAATTATCGTAAAGAATGGAGTACACCGGTTTCATTTAAAGTTTTTAATATTAACAAAGAGCAAGGGGGATTTACTATTGTGGGTATGGGCGGTGGTAAGCAAACAAAATCATTAAAAATAAAAGATAAGGATGGCAAAGAATGGACATTGAGAACTGTGGATAAGGACCCGGAAAAAGCATTACCCCCAAATCTTCGTGGTACGCTTGCACAAACCATTGTACAGGATATGATATCGGCTAGTAATCCTTATGCTCCTTTAGTGGTTGCCTCTCTTGCAAAAGCGCTGGGTATTGTTGCAGCAGCACCTAAATATTATTTTCTTCCGGATGATCCAGCCCTTGGTTATTATAGGCCAATGATTGCAAATTCGGTAGTGATGCTTGAAGATAGGGAACCCGTTAAAAATCCTGATAATACAAAAAGCACGGGTAAAGTGTTGAATAAACTTTATGAAAATAATGATCACAGGATAGACCAACGGGCAGTATTAAAAGCAAGATTATTAGATATGCTGATAGGAGATTTTGACAGGCATGCAGATCAGTGGAAATGGCAAACACTTGACACAGGGAAAGGGAAATTGTATTCGCCTATTCCTAAAGATCGTGACCAGGCATTTTTTAATTCAGATGGATTATTAGTTAAATACTTATCAAAAAGAATAATGCCTTTCCTGCAGGGATTCAAAAAGCATTTTAATGGCATTAACGGGTTAAACTTTATTGCTCGTGATTTTGACAGGACATTTATGAATAACCTGGATAAAAATAGCTGGCAGACAATTGCTGATACTTTCCAAATAAAACTTACAGATGATGTTATAAAAAATGCGGCATCTAAGTATCCCCCGGAAATAAAAATACTTGATTCGGCAAAAACAGTTGAAAGGCTAATTAGCCGAAGGAATGAGTTAAGTAATGAAGCTATGAAATACTATAAATTCCTTGCAAAAGAAGTTACGGTATTTGGCAGTAATGAAAATGAATTATTCCACCTGACTCAGGATAAAAAGAACCTGAAGCTTACCGTTTACAAAAAAGACGAAACTAAAGATTCTGTGTCAGTAATGTATAGCCGTAGTTTTAATTTTGCTGAAACAAAGGAGCTGAGATTATTTGGTTTAAATGGGGCTGATAAATTTTCGATTGACCCGGATGTATCCAGTCGTATAAGATTAAGGATCATCGGTGGTAAGGGAGCAGATACATTTGACCTGAGAGGCAATGTGAAAAATTTTGTTTATGATCTGAAACAGGATTCAAATGCTTTGCAAAACCTCCGTCGCACCAACCGTGAATTTTCTATTGACCCTGAGATATTAGAATTTAAGACAACAGGTTTTCAATACAATGAATTTGTTTTCCCCCAAATCAATATTGGTTTGAATGCTGAAGATGGATTGTTGCTGGGTGCGGGTTTTTCTTCACGAACCTATGGTTTTAGGAAAGATCCATATTCCACAAACCAGAAATTCACTTCATTGTTTGCATTAAATAAAGGCGCTTACCAATTTAAATATCAGGGTATTTTTAACCGGGTAATATTTAAGAATGATATAATTGTAAATGGAGAACTGGTAAATCCCACGCTAAATAATTTTTTTGGTTATGGTAATAGTACTGTGTATGATAAAACAAAAAACATTGCTTATTACAGGGTGCGTAACAAGTACGTGACAGCAGATCTTTTATTGAGGAAACGTTACAATGATATTTTCCAGTTTTCTGTAGGGCCTACTTATTACAGGTATTGGAACGACTATGAAAATAATATAAACCGGATACTGGAAAAGCCAGCAATTATAGGTAGTGACTCAACATCTATCTTTAGTGTAAAAGATTACCTGGGTGTAAAAGTAAAACTCGATATAAGCTATATAAATAACGAAACATTTCCAACCAGGGGCATTACCTGGTTCAGTGAATTAACTTCTTTAAGAGGTTTGAACAGTAATAGTAAAGACCTGAATAAAGTTACATCTGATATGGTAATATATGCCTCAGTGAGTGATATAAGTAAAGTGACCGCAGTGCTAAGATTTGGTGGCGGGCATATTTTTTCCAAAAATTTTGAATACTTTCAAGCTCTATCGCTTGGAGCTAATAACTATTTAAGAGGCTTTAGGAAAAACAGGTTTAGCGGAAGTAGTATGGCTTATGGAAATGTGGAAGCTAGGTTTAAATTGTTTAAGTCTAAATCATATATTCTCCCGGGAGATGTGGGCCTGGTAGGCTTCTACGATATGGGCCGGGTATGGATGTTAAATGAATCATCTCAAAAATGGCATAACTCCGTAGGTGGCGGATTATATTTTGTACCTTTTGGTGTAGTTATGCTTTCCGCAACTGTTGGTATCTCAAATGAAGACAAACTCTTTAATTTTACCCTTGGTACAAAATTCAATCTTACTTTTTAAGAGATATGCAGCGTCAGAATATTTATAAAAAAACAGCGCAATACGTAACAGGTTTATTTGAAGAGAATCAACCAGCGGACTTATTATTTCATAATCTTGATCACACCGCCACGGTAGTAAATAGGACGAATGAAATAGCGGGACATTACCAGTTGAGCGAAAAAGATATGCTTATTGTTTATGTTTCTGCATGGTTTCATGATACGGGATATTTATTTGGCGAGCATACTGAACATGAATTGAAAAGCGTGGATTTGATGAAGGATTTTGTTAGGAAATTTGATCTTGCTCCTGAAACTGTTGACGCCGTTGCAGGATGTATCATGGCTACCCGTCAACCAAGAAATCCTACCGGCCTGCTGCAGGAAATTATTTGCGATGCTGACACATATCATTTTGGAACAAAAGAATTTAAGCACACAAATAAAATGATGTACGAGGAATATAACTTATCTGATAAGCCACCTACATCAAAAGATCAATTTAACCAAGGTGCACTGGCCATGCTGGACGACCATCATTTTTATACCAGCTACTGTATTGAAACGCTGGATGAGCAAAAAAAAATAAACATGAAAAAATTGAAAAAACAAACAGAGAAGCAGGATGAGGAAGATACAAAAGTAAAAAAACAGCAGGCAATTACAGAAAAAGAAGGTACCACAAAAGGTATGCAGACTATGCTGCGCCTTACTTCCTCTAATCACATAAAGTTGAGCGATATGGCAGATAGCAAGGCTAATATCCTCATCTCAGTAAATGCTATCATCATATCTGTCATTCTTTCTGTACTACTGCGCAAGCTACAGACAGACCCTTATTTAACCATTCCAACATTGATCTTTTTAACAGCTTCTGTTCTTACTATTGTAGTAGCCATATTAGCAACCAGGCCCAAGCTAAATACCGGAAGATTTATGGATGAAGACGTGATGAATAAAAAGACAAACCTTTTGTTCTTTGGGAATTTTCATAAAATGAAACTGGAAGAGTACGAAGCTGCTATGCGGATCATGATGAAAGATTCTGATTATCTTTATAGTTCAATGGTACAGGATATTTATCACCTGGGTGCTGTACTCGGAAAAAAATATAAGCTTATCCGTACTGCATATAATATTTTCATGATTGGTATCATTGTATCAGTGCTTGCCTTTGCTGCCGCTTCTATATTTTATTCACCAAGTCCCACGGGAACAGGGGTATCAAATAGTGCAGGGTCACCTTTTTAACCGCTTTCTTTTATGTTATACAACAGGGATCTAAGCTGGCTGGGTTTCAATCACCGGGTATTGCAGGAAGCAGCTGACAATAGGATACCACTGTTTGAAAGATTGAAATTCCTTGCAATATTTTCTTCTAACCTGGATGAATTTTTCAGGGTTAGATACCATGCCGTCTTAGCATTTTCCAAGCTTGATAAAAAAACGATTCGTAAAGAAAGTTTATTAAATGAAGACGATATTACGGATAAAATTCAAAAAACACTTTATGAACAATTGAACGAATTCGGAAGGATTCTGATTGATGAATGTATTCCTTCACTAAAAAAAGAAGGGATTGTATTTTATTATAATCAACCCATACTGCCGGTACATAATGCAGAAATAAAAGAAATATTTTTATCAACGGCTTTATCTTTTATACAACCTATTTTCCTGGGTCCTGATACGGCTTTTAATTTTTTGCCTGAAAATAACCAGCTTTATATCGTTGTTACCATTAAGGATAAACTCAAAGAAATTATCAGCCATGTAGCAGTGAATATTCCATCAAAGAAACTTAAGCGATTTTTTGTTCTGCAACCTGTAGAGGGAAATGAGTACGTGATTTTCCTGGATGATATTATTCGTGAAAACATTTCATTGCTTTTTCCGGGCCAGGAGATCATAAGCCTGTATAGTATAAAGTTCAATAGAGATGCTGAAATTGTATTGGATGATGAATACAGCAGAAACCTTTTAGAAAAAATTGAGAAGCAGCTTTCCAAGCGGGATGTAGGTGCAGCATCAAGATTTTTATATGAAACTGGCATGCCGACAAACCTGCAGTTTTTTCTGGCATCTATCTTTTCAGTTAGTGCTGCCGATATGTTTGAAGGCGGTAGGTATCATAACCTGAGCGACTTATTTAGTTTCCCTCATTTTGATAAAAAATTAGAATATCCTAAACAAAAACCTATACTTTTTCCGCCTTCCACTGCCAATGGGGATATTTTTAAAACTATTACACATGAAGATGTATTACTACATCTGCCATATAATTCTTATACACCTGTGTTAAGTTTTTTTAACCAGGCAGCAGTAGATAAAGATGTAACAGAAATTTACATAACCTTGTACAGGGTAGCGGCTGAATCGCATATAGTGAATGCTCTTATAAGTGCTGCTAAAAACGGGAAAAAAGTAACAGCCTTTATTGAATTAAAGGCAAGGTTTGATGAAGCGAATAATATTAAATGGAGCCGGGTGATGAAAAAAGCTGGGGTAAAACTTATTTACAGCCATCCAAGCATAAAGGTTCATTCCAAGATTGGATTGGTTAAAAAGAAAGTTGACCAGGAGGAATTTCGTTATGCAATTTTAAGCACAGGAAATTTTAATGAAAGTACAGCGTCATTTTATACGGACCATGTTATCATGACCGCTAATATTTCAGTGTGCAATGAAATGCAACAACTATTTGATTTTTTGAAAAAGAAAAATGTGGTGCCAGGAAAATCAGACCTGAAGTTTAAAGAATTATTTGTTTCGCAGTTTAATTTACTTGACGGTTTTGAAAACCTAATAGATTCAGAAATAAAAAAAGCAAAAAAAGGGAAGCCAGCCTTGATAAAGATCAAAGTGAATAACCTGGAGGAACCTTTCTTTATCAATTTGCTGTATAAAGCCAGCCAGGCCGGCGTAGAAGTGAGGTTAATAATCAGAAGTATCTGTTGTCTCATCCCTGGCGTACACGGTACGAGTGAAAATATAACTATCAAACGCATTGTAGATAAATACCTGGAGCATACGAGGTTATTTATTTTTGGAGCTGGGCCAGATGCTGTGGTGGCAATGGGTTCGTCCGACCTGATGACTCGAAATTTAAGAAGGAGGATAGAGGTGTGCCTGGATGTAAAAGATGAAAATTGTCGGCGGCAACTGATAGATTATTTTGAAATACAATGGAGCGACAATACTAAGGCCACACAAATTTTAGAGGATATGCAGCAGCTACGCTTAACGCCAAATGTTGTAAGCCATAATGCACAAAAAGAAATTTACACTTATTTACAAAACATATATGCCGGTTAGTGCAAAAACATATTCCATTTTTTCCGGTGTAAGCAAATACCGATTTCGGTCTATTTTATACATTGCTTTATTCTGGACGGTCATTGACCTAATTGTTTCACTGATCTCCAGAATGTCGTACATGGACAGGCCTGTCTCAGCCTTCCTGTTGAGAGGATGTCTCGTTTTTTTCTTTAGTTTCCTGATGGGTTATATGTTTATATTCCTGCTAAAAAACATTGTCCGTAACGGCTCGCTATGGATAAACTTCCTTGTCAAAACTGTCATATTACTTTTTGCAGCTTTTGCCATGAATTTCATAATCCATTTTGCCGAGAATAAACTAATAATGGATATGAGTGGCTATGATGCCAGTAGCAATTTTTTTCGGGAAACATTGAAGATAAAGTGGTTACTGCAAACGACTTTATACTGGATCATATTATTTATTATAACACAACTGTACCTGGAGATCAATGATAAATACTCACCGGGCGTTTTTGTAGATATTCTTGCCGGCAAATACATAAATCCAAGAGAGGAAACAAGGATCGTGATGTTCATTGACCTGAAAGATTCTACCCCTATTGCAGAAAAACTAGGGCATCACCAGAATTTTTTATTTATAAGAGAATTCATTTTTCATGTATCTATGGCCCTCATTGAACATAATGGAATCATATATCAATATGTGGGAGATGAGATCGTAGTATCCTGGCTAAATAGCAAATCTAATTTCAAAAATTGTCTTGCGGCAGTAATAGAGTCCAGGAAAAACATACAAAAAAACAGTGAGCGCTTCCGGCGTAAATTCGACTTTGTACCAGAGTTTAGGGTAGGCATACATGTAGGTGCAGTTACGGTGGGAGAGATAGGTGTCATAAAAAAAGATCTTGCTATGAGTGGTGATACTATGAATACAACTGCAAGAATAAGAAGTGCCTGTAATGAGCTTAACCAGAAGTTCATTGTTTCAAAGGAATTTGTGGAAGCCAGTGATCTTAAGGATTTTCAAACGGAAAGCCTGGGAGTAGTGGAACTCAAAGGCAAGGCTGCGGGTATTGAATTGTACTCTTTAAAAATTTAGCTATACATGCGTAATCGGGTACAAGACAATCTTAAATTAATATCAAGCCGCATTAAGCTGCTTAGTATAGAACTGATCATTGTACTGGTTTCTTTCCTCATCTCTTTTTTTGCAATGGTATATATTATCCGTCGAATTTTTTTTTATAAGAAAGAGTTGATGGATCAACACATATTTCAATTGTTGTCAGGATATGTTTCAGATACGCATACTGCGGTCATGAATTTCTTTACATTTTTTGGGAGCCAGTATTTTTTAATTCCAGCGAATCTTTTATTAATTGCCTGGGCATTTTATAATAACAGGGATAAATGGTTTGGAATCAGGGTAGCATCACTTTCTATTAGCAGCCTCTTACTGATGTTTGCATTGAAACAATTCTTTAACAGGCCGAGGCCATTAACACCGTTGTTACGTGAAGCCAAAGGTTTGAGCTTTCCCAGTGGTCATGCCTTTATGAGCTTTGTATTCTTTGGGCTGCTCATTTACGTTATTCATAGAAAAGTATCCAACAAGGTCTTAAGAATTTCACTTACCATTTTACTACTATGTTTCACATTCATGATTGGTCTGAGCCGCATCTATCTTAGGGTTCATTATGCCAGTGATGTGATTGCAGGATTTTCTATGGGCCTGATGTGGCTGGTTATTTCCATGTGGATAATACATATTATTGAGAAGCATAAAACCAGCCTGCCAGCGTTAAAATAATGATCAAAAAAAAGAGGCTGAAAAGTCAGCCTCATGATATTCTTAGTTAAAAATTCCTTCTTTCTTTTGGCGCATAGATGCGTTTACGTCCTTCACTACTATGCCCTTCATTACTGCGTCCCTCATCTGCAGGCCTGCGAAAACCACCGTCTGCTTCATTCATTCTTATCATACGGTTATTATATCTTTTGCCATCCAATGCTTTTATCATCTTGCCAGCTTCGGCTTTATCCACTTCTACCCAGGTGTTCATTTCACGCATGTCTATTTTACCAAGCACTTCTTTTTTCAGGTTGCTTTCATCCAGTACAAACTGAAGGAAACTTGCTTTGTAAAAACCATCCTTTGTGCCCAGGTTAATAAATAATATTGAGAAGCCATTATCACGGCTGGAACTGCGCTCCCTGCGTGAACCACTATCACGTCCATCTGCAGAAGGGCGTGCAAACCTGGTATCAAGTTTTGCATTCAGGTCTTCTGCATTTTCATAATACTTCAGGAAATGACTAAACTCAAGTGCAGCCACTCTTTGCAACACTTCTTCTTTAGTTACTTTTTCAAATTTTTCCATCAGGGCAGGAAGATATGTTTCATAATCTCCGTGAGAGATATCAGTTTGTATCAGTTTATCCATAAAGAAAAAGAACTGCTTACGACAAACGTCAGTTCCACTTGGTATGTCTAGTTTATGGAACTTTGCATTTACCATCCGCTCCAGTTGTTTTATTTTGAACACTTCACGACTATGGCAAATTGAGATACAGATACCGCTCTTGCCGGCACGTGCTGTACGACCGCTGCGGTGAGTGTATACCTCCATATCATCCGGAAGTTCGAAGTTGATTACGTGAGTGATGCCTTCAACATCTATTCCTCTTGCAGCTACATCTGTTGCGATCAATAATTGTAACGTTTTTGTACGAAAGCGTCCCATCACTTTATCACGCTGTTGTTGCGTAAGATCGCCGTGAAGCGCTTCAATATCATAACCTGCTTTGGAAAGCCTTTCAGATATTTCCTGGCAGTCAGCTTTGGTTCGGGTGAAAATTATACCATAGATGTCAGGGTTAAAATCTATAAGGCGTTTTAATGTTTCATAACGGTTTTGTGCAGGCGAAACAAAATACTGGTGATCAATATTCACATTACCGCTATTCTTTTTCCCAACCGTAACTTCTTTAGGGTCCGTCATAAAATTCCTGGAGATCGCTCTTACTTCCGGTGGCATGGTTGCACTGAACAACCAGATGCTTTCACGCTTGATGGTGTTCTTTAATACAAAATCAATATCGTCTCTAAAGCCCATGTTCAGCATTTCATCAGCTTCATCCAGCACAACATATTTTACCTTTTCCAGGTCAATAGCTTTGCGTTCTATCAGGTCTATCAATCTACCTGGCGTTGCTACAACTATCTGCACACCCTTCTTCAGGTTACGTATCTGCATAGTGATAGATGCACCACCATATACAGCTTCAGAACTTATTCCTTTAATATGTTTTTTAAAATCGTTCAAGTCATTTGTTATCTGGAGACATAGTTCCCTTGTAGGGCATACGATCAATGCCTGCGGAAATTTATCTCCGGCATTTATCAATTGAAGTAAAGGCATACCAAAAGCAGCCGTTTTACCCGTACCTGTTTGTGCAAGGCCCACAAAATCCATTGTTCCTGAAAGGAGCACTGGTATAGCTTGTTGTTGAATTGGAGTAGGTTCTGTAAATCCTAGATCCGAGATGGCCTGTAAAATAGGCTCATTGAGCCCTAAGGCTTCAAATGCATTCATTTGTTTCGTTTAAAAGTTAAGACCATGAAAATTGCAGTGCAATTAAACATGTTGGTCACAAAAAATTATTTTTTTGATGATCACATGTAATGCTACCTGCCATTGGAGTAAAAGTATCAGGAGAAATTTTATCTAAACCTGCTATCAATAGTGTCTCAGCACCTCATGTAAATTATCAGCGCCGCAAAAGTAAGCATTATAAGCCTATAAAAAAAATGATATGCTTTCTTTTACCTGAATTCATAAACTTTTAATAAATGATTGGCGATTTCATTAATTCCAGTTTACCCTTAGCCAATTGGCATATTACTTGGTTAATTGAAATTCTAAAATCGAAAATTTATGAAAAGTAAAATCCTAACACTTGTAATTATGATGACTGTTGCCAGCACGGCAGTCTTTGCTCAGGGCTTAAAGATCGGAATTAAAGGGGGTGCCAACATTCAAAAACTGGACGGTAAATCTTTTAAAGATGAATTTGCATTTGGTTATCACTTGGGTGGTTTTGCCGACATTGGGCTTACGTCTAAGTGGGGAATACAACCAGAGGTTTTATTCAGCCAGGTGAACATTGATACCAGCAGTAATTTCAGTTCTGTTTATAATTTTGATAAGATCAGCCAGGTGCAATTGAAATATTTGCAGATACCAATATTACTTAATTACAAACCAAATGCTTTTGTTTCATTGCAGGCAGGTCCGCAGTTTGGAATACTGATGGACAATAATAATACACTAATTCAAAATGGTAAGAGCGCATTTAAAAAAGGTGACTTCAGCATGGTAGGTGGTTTACAGTTGAATATTTCCAAGATCAAATTATATGGAAGGTATGTAGTGGGTCTGAACAATATCAATGACATTGACAACCGGGAAAAATGGAAGAATCAAACCATACAACTGGGCGTAGGTTTTTCTTTATTATAGATCAGGGCCTGATAATAATTATTTTTCCATCGCCGCCTAATTTCACTACAGTACTTGGCGTGGCAGCATTTAAATCCTCCTGGCGGTGTTGCACTATATAGTCAACACCGCTTTTTATTGCTATATCTATATCAGAAAAAAATGCAGGTGGTGGAAAGCCTGAAATATTTGAAGAAGTAGATACAATTGGTTTTCCAAATCGTTCTATCAGCCTGCGGCAAAAATTATCATTCACCACTCTTATACCAATGCTACCATCTTTATTGATGATGTTTTTTGCAAGCCCCTTTGCCGATTCATATATAACTGTAGTTGGTTTGTGAACACCTTTTATATAATCAAAAATAACCGGCTCCGGTTGATCCGTATATTTAACAATATCCTTTTCCTCCGCTAGTAAAATGATCATGCTTTTTTCTTCATTCCTTTGTTTGATGCGGTAGATCTTTTCTACTGCCTTTTCGTTTGTTGCATCACAGCCGATTCCCCATACAGTATCTGTTGGATAAAGTATCACTCCACCCTTGTTCAAAACTGCCAAACAATTTTCTATGTCAGTGTCTTGTACCATGCATTGTTTTATTATAAACTTCCATTACAGCCGCTGCTGTTTTTTTTTGTGTAAATTTTTCGGCATGTTTCCAGCCTTTAAGTTTCATTTCTTCTGCAATGTTATTATTATTTGCGATACCAAGCATTGCTTTTGATAAAGCATCTGCATCACCTGCTGGTACATACCATGCGGCATCACCGGCCGTTTCGGGCATGCAGGAGAGGCTGGTTGTTATCACGGGTGTGCCACTCCATAAGGCTTCCAATATAGGTATGCCAAAGCCTTCGTAAATGCTAGGATAAATAAATGCTGTGGCCATCTGGTAAATGGCCGGAAAATCTTCAGAGTTTTTGTAGGATGCATATTCCTTTGCTGCTGCTGTTTCTGATAAAAATATAACATGTGTGATGATGTTATTCTCTTGTAGATATGTTTTTACTTTTTGCTTATAGCTTTTTCCATCACCAATCACCACCAATGGAATTTTGTTGTCCCTGTTTTGCTTTATTGCTTTGCAGATGCCGAGGAGGTTTTTTCTTTCAATAATACTTCCTACATATAAAAAATATTTTTCGGGAAGTGCATATCGTTTCCTGATAAACTCTTTTTGATTGTTATTAAGCAGTAGGGCATAACGTTCATCACAGCTTTGATAACAGACGGTTATCTTTTGTTCATCTATTCCATATAATTCAATGATGTCTTTTTTTGTTTGCTGACTGATAGCAATGATATGATCTGTATACCGGCAAGCATGGCGGAATTTCTTGCGGTAAATAAAACGGTCTATGGCTTTGTATTGCTGTGGGAAGATCTCGAAAATGAGGTCGTGGATAGTTACAACTGATTTGATATTTGTTGAGTGAATGCCCCGGGGAATTTCATGGCTCAGGCCATGATAAAGCTCAATGTTGTTTTGTTTCAGATCATTCAGTATCCAGTAACTTCTCCAAAGCGATCTGAATTTTTTAGAAAGAATGCCGGATGGTTCTATGCTTTGAATGTTAGAAAAACCCGTTGCCGAAAAGCGGTTGGTTATTTTGGGTGCAAATAAAAAGTATTTATTTGCTGGGCAATATTTAAGCAGGGAGGCAATAAGTGTACGGCTGTAATGCCCAAGTCCTGTGCTGTTCTGGTAAACCCTTTTTGCATCAAAGCCAATGTTCATTTGTTGAATTTGCTGTAAAATAAGTTATCAAATCAAAACTGCAAATTGCGTTTAGTTCAAATCAAAGTATTTTTGCAAAAAACATTCAATGGAATTACAACAAATGATTGAAGAAGCCTGGGCAAAGCGTGAATTGCTTAAAGATGAAAAATATGCGGAAGCCGTAAGGACTGTGATAGAAGAAGTGGACAAAGGCAGGCTGCGCACTGCAATGCCTGTGGCAGGTAATGAAAATAACTGGCAGGTAAATGAGTGGGTAAAGCAGGCAATACTTTTATATTTTGGTATCCAGCAAATGCAAACCTATCAATTACCTCCTTTTGAATTTTATGATAAGATGAAGCTGAAGTCGGATTACAAATCGTTGGGCGTAAGAGCCGTTCCCCATGCCGTGGCCCGCTATGGCGCTTACCTTGCCCCGAACGTTGTATTGATGCCATCTTATGTAAATATTGGCGCTTATGTAGATGAAGGCACCATGGTAGATACCTGGGCTACAGTTGGCAGTTGCGCACAAATAGGAAAGCATGTACACCTGAGTGGTGGTGTGGGGATCGGTGGTGTGCTGGAGCCCTTACAGGCCAGTCCGGTTATTATAGAAGATGGATGTTTCATTGGCAGCCGTTGTATTGTTGTGGAAGGTGTAAGGGTGGAGAAAGAAGCAGTACTTGGTGCCAATGTTGTACTTACCCAATCTACTAAGATCATTGATGTGAGTGGGCCGGAAGCGATTGAAATTAAAGGTATAGTTCCTTCAAGAAGTGTAGTGATACCGGGGACTTATAACAAACAATTCCCGGCGGGGGAGTACGGTGTTGGATGTGCATTGATCATTGGAAAGCGCAAGGAAAGTACAGATAAAAAAACAAGCCTCAATGATGCGTTGAGAGATTTTAATGTTTCCGTGTAAGCCCATATATTTGCAATCCTGAAAAGTTGCCCAGGTGGCGAAATTGGTAGACGCACTGTGTTCAGGTCGCAGCGTTCGCAAGGATGTGCTGGTTCGAGTCCAGTCCTGGGCACAAAGCCCTTGAGTGATAACTCAGGGGCTTTTTTATTTGACAGCCTGCAAGTTTTCCCTGGCTAAGCAGGCCGGCAAAAATAGCAACGGAAATACAATAGCTGGAAGGCATTTGGATTAAGACCAAATTACCAAAACAAATCTTGAATTTGTAATTGACATTTAATGTTGCGCAGTTTGCAAATAAAAAATCCATTCTCTTTAATGAAAATGGATTGAATATATGGAGTTAAGGTTATCTATATTTATTTAAGATCGATCAAAGATTTGGCACTTCCATTTTTGCCAATAAAAGTTGCCAGGTCGCCTACCGTATTTAAGCTGTTGTAATTGTTTGCAACGGTTGTAAGAGGGATCTGGTAATGCTCTGCCACCAACACCTGCAAGGCTGTCTTCATCAGGTCACTTTTTGCAAAAGAGTTCAGTTTTGTGTCTTCGCTAAAGTTTGACATGAAGTTTTTGTTTTCCGCCAGGTTCTCAAAAGCCGTGCTTCCACTTACGGTTTTAAGTACTGACTTAATAAGTTTTGAAAGCAGGATGAGACCCACCACTGTGGCAACCGTTTTTACGACCGTGCCACCAACGCCATTTCCGCCGCCCAACACGCCCTTGGTTACACTTTTAGCAGGGTTACAACCCATAAAACTCGTGCTGCCCAGCGTGAGCAACATCAGGAATGTATAAACTCTTTTCATTGGAATTAAATTTATTGTATGAGGATTTTGTTTGAAGATATGAGATCAGCAATGCAGGCATTGGTTTAATACGATTTTTTCTTTAAGAAGAACTTCACATTTGGCTCTTGTTGTGCCGATCGGCAATAACTGCTATTCTATGCGAGCGCATAATTTGGGTAAATTGTTAATTGAAATATCTAAATGCCAAAGAAGCTGCGGTTATGACAAACAAAAAGAACGGGCAACCCGTTCTTTTTGTTTTTAAATTTATAATTTATGCCGAGTTACCGGAAGTAACCTAATTAGCTGCGTTTTTTATATACAACTTTCCTTCCCTTTTTTTTGTCCTGGTGTTTGCCCCAGGCATATCCACCAGCTGCGCCTACAGCGCCTCCAATAAGAGCACCTTTGCCCCTGTGATTTTTACTTACAACAGCGCCCGTAACTGCACCAGCACCGGCACCAATAATTGCGTTTTTCCCGGCCCTGCTTTTTGTGGTAGTTTGTGCATTCATTTCTTGTGAGCCTAATAAACTAAAGCTTATAAAAAGCGATGCACCGATAAGAATCTTTTTCATAATTGAAAGGTTTTATTTGTTATATATAATTCTAAAGTTGTGCCAGCTTTTACCAGTAAACGATATTCTGCTAAAATCAACTGGGTTTGATCAACTTCCCAAAGATTTGATCATAAGTAAATATACTAACGAAATGCAAATTGTCAGTTGTTTATGATAGGAATTGGGAAAAACCGTTTTGATTTGTATAAACTTATACCAAGAATGAGGACAATTATTTTACTGTTG
The DNA here is from genome assembly GCA_039920245.1 of Ferruginibacter sp. Lineage (GTDB taxonomy): Bacteria > Bacteroidota > Bacteroidia > Chitinophagales > Chitinophagaceae > Ferruginibacter. The sequence goes on along the minus strand of JBDSEE010000209.1, from coordinate 7,699 downwards.
CTTTTGTCAGCTACAAATACCCTCTATGCCCAATTAAATACCCATGTAATATGGACTGAACAATCCTCTATACCATCATCGGACATTATTTATTATCACCCACAGTCGTCTTTACAATGGAAGGATTTCCAGGGCATGCCTGTTGTCAATCACCGGGCAGCCGCTATAACGGTTTCTGGTTTTGGCTATAAAGCATCTTTGAAAAACATAGGCAGCAAGGGAGACCTTGTCATAAGTGTTTATTGTTTTTTTAATAAACCTAAGTCCTGGGTAAAAGAGGGGCATACCACTTCCTATATTCTTGCCCATGAACAAAACCATTTTGACATAAGTTACCTGGCCACAAATATTTTTATAGAAAAACTAAAGGCAACAAATTTTACAACATCAAACATGAATAGCCTGTTGCCAAAAATTTATACAGAATGCTGCGACATCATGAATAAACTGCAGGATGATTATGATGGACAAACAAAAAATGGCCAGGTAAAAGATGCGCAGAAAAAATGGAATGAATTTATAAATGAAAAGCTGGATAATCTTACAAGGTAACAACCAATACAGGAATCTTTAACTCGTGCCTCACCGCATTTACCGTTTCACCATAAATAAAATCCTTTATGCCCGTGTGCCCGTGAGCACCGATAACAAGCATCTCAGCTTTTTGCTCTTTAACAATACGTACAATTTCTTTGACCCTGCTTTTAAATCCAATCTCGGCACTAGCAGTAAAGCCCATCAACAATAACTGGGCAATATACCCATCCATCCTTTCCTTGTCTTTCCTGGTTTCAAAATCATCACTCTGACTGCCATGCAGTATTGCACTTGCACTTTCTACGATATGCAACAGCAGGAAGGAACTTTTATCATTTCCCTGCCCGATGGCAGACGCTATCAGCGTTTGGTCGTTTTCACTAAAATCAAGCGCAATGGCAATATGGTTATAAACAGGAATTTTTAGTGAACCGATGGCTATTGGCTCTCCATGTACATTTACATTCTTCATCGTTTTTTTGCGAAGGAATGGAAAGCAAGTGATATATACAAGCAACGAAAGAAATGCCAGCCCGGTGATGCCAATAAGAATTTTAGTAAACATAGTAGCGGTTTCGGCAAAAGGCTGAACCTGCCCTAGAAGCATTTTTAAATTTAAATAAATTAGTATAGCAGCAATCAGCCAGGCACCAATTTTCGTGATGGGTTTTATTACAAAAATTCCCATTGTTTTTTTATCACTTACAAAATGTATTAGTGGAATGATAGCAAATCCTAATTGCAGGCTTAATACAACCTGGCTCATGACAAGCAATGCATCTATTTCACTTTCGCCATAAATTAATATTACGATCAGCGCCGGAATAATTGCGATTAACCTTGTGATCAATCTCCTTAAAATCGGATTGATGCGAAGATTCAGGTAACCTTCCATGATGATCTGCCCGGCAAGTGTACCAGTGATGGTGCTGCTTTGACCAGCAGCTATAAGCGCCACTGCAAAAAGTATGGGTGCAGTATTTCCTAAAAATGAAGGCAGCAATCTATGTGCTTCTTTTATTTCCGCAACATCTCCATTTCCTGATTTAAAAAATACCGCTGCCGATACAATGAGAATAGCAGCATTTACAAGGAAGGCAATATTTAAAGCAATCGTAGTATCAATGCGATTAAATTTTAATGCCTGTTTGATGCCTGCATTTGTCTTCTCAATTTTGCGTGATTGTACCAAGGCAGAATGCAGGTAAAGATTATGAGGCATTACAGTTGCACCAATTATTCCTATCGCAATATAAAGAGCATTGTTATCAGGAATGATTGGTATAAAACCTGTTGCAATTTCCGCAATGGATGGTTTTGCCAATATGATCTCGATCAAAAAAGAGATGGCTATAACACCAACAAGAGTTATGATAAATGCCTCCATTTTACGGATGCCTTTTTTCTGTAGATACAATAATAAAAATGTATCCAGCACGGTAATACTTACGCCCCAAATAAGTGGCAAACCTGTGAGCAATTGAATTCCGATCGCCATCCCCAGAACCTCTGCAAGATCACATGCTGCGATGGCTATTTCTGCGAGTATGTACAGCACAAAGTTTACATACCGGGGATAAGTTTCCCTGTTTGCCTGTGCAAGGTCACGGCCCCGCACAATACCGAGTCTTGCTGAAAGCCCTTGTAATAATAATGCCATCAGGTTGCTCATAAGCAAAACCCAAATAAGGCTATACCCATATTTACTACCGCCTGCAAGGTCCGTAGCCCAGTTACCAGGATCCATGTATCCCACGCTCACGAGGTATGCAGGGCCAAGAAAGGAAAATATTCGACGCCAGCCTTTAACTCTTCCTGTGGTTGTATCAACTGAAGCGTGAACTTCGCTTAATGAATTGTCCTCCTGTCTTCTTTCCTGGGTCATAAAATGCAATAAATGTTTTTTGCTAATTGTTCACTTATAATTGAAACGGGCTGCTTGTCAATCCTGATCTCTATGGAACCATCAAACTCAAAATGCCGATTCAATTTTATAGTGCTGCCAATATGAATATTGTAATGTTTCAGCATTTGAAGCATAGCAGGGCTCTGATCCTTGATGCTGCTTACTTTGGCAGCGGTTTTCAAGGGCAGTTTTACTAATGGTACATGCTTTACCATTTTAATTTTTCCTTTGCTGTCAGGGATAGGATCGCCATGAGGATCAAACATGGGGTTTTCAAGGTAATTATCCAGCCTGCTAATAAGTTCTAAACTGCTTACATGTTCAAGTTCCTCGGCAATTTCATGAACTGCATCCCAGTTAAAGCCCAGTTTATTCACCAGAAAATATTCCCAAAGCCGGTGTTTTCGTATCACTTCAAGCGCTGCTCTTATGCCTGCGTCTGTAAGTGTAAAATTCTTATAAGGCTGGTAGTGAATTACTTTTTTTGTATTGAGTTTTTTAAGCATTTCGGTAACAGATGCAGCTTTAGTTTGCATAGAAGAGGCCAGGCTACTTGCAGCTACCTCTCCATTATCCATCTGCAGGTGATAAATATGTTTTATATAATTTTCTTCTGAATGTGAAAAGTTCATGGTTTAAAAAATATAATTTAGGTAAACCTAAAAATAAATTTCTAATTAACAAAATTAAATTGATAAGGGGTCTGAATAAATAGGGGATTTCTATTTGTTAATTCCGGTTTATCTTGCAGCCCAAAATTAAAATCGAATATGAGCTTTACTTCTTACAATGTGCCTTATGAAGTTGATGCAGCCTATGCCCGCAGGGTGGCTTACTTTTCCATGGAGTTTGCAGTACACCAGCCATTAAAGATATATAGTGGTGGCCTCGGCTACCTTAGCGGTTCGCATTTAAGAAGTGCGTATGAACTCCGGCAGAATCTTATTGGCATCGGTATATTATGGAAATACGGTTATTATGACCAGGCAAGGAACCAGGACCAAACCCTGCAGGTGCAATGGAACGAAAAGATATATAATTTTTTAGAAGACACAGGGATCAGGTTCCAGATAACCATTCATGAACACCCGGTTTGGGTAAAGGTTTTATACCTCAATCCCGAAACGTTCAAAACCGCTCCTTTGTTTTTGTTAAGCACAGATCTTCCTGAGAATGATTATGTGTCTCAAACCATTAGTCATCGATTATATGATGCGAATGTAGCAACCAAAGTTGCCCAGTTTATTTTATTGGGAGTAGGCGGCGCTAAGCTTTTGGACGAACTAAACTTTAATGCAGAGCGATATCACCTGAATGAAGCACATGGAATTAGTGCGGCATTTTATTTATACAAAAAATTTAATGGTGACCTGAATGCTGTAAAAGAAAAACTGGTTTTCACAACTCATACGCCTGAAGAAGCAGGCAATGAAAAGCATGATCTTTTTCTTTGTGAAAAAATGAGTTACTTCTGCGGCATGCCATTGCAGGATGTGCGGCAACTTTGTGGAATTACGGATAATCTTTTTAATCATTCATTGGCGGCATTGCGTTTTGCACATCTTGCCAATGGTGTAAGCCAGTTGCATGGGCAAGTAAGCAGGAAGATGTGGGGAAAGTATGAGGGCATTTGCGAAATAAAAGCCATTACAAATGCACAGAACTGGCATTACTGGGCAGACAAACAGCTGTATAATAATATGGAGCAACCTAATGAAGATGCTTTTATTGACAGGAAACGATACCTGAAAAAAAGAGCATTTGACCTGGTGGCAGATCAAACCGGAATGTTGCTAAACCCGGATGTACTCACCATCGTGTGGGCACGCCGTTTTGCAGGCTATAAAAGAGCAGAATTGCTTACAAGAAATGAGGAGCGATTCAGGGCATTGATGACCAATAAAAAATATCCTGTGCAAATTATTTGGGCCGGAAAGCCTTATCCTGTTGACTATCCCGCCATCAGTGATTTCAATTTGCTTGTTAACCTGAGCAAAGAATATGATAATGCCGCGGTTTGTATTGGTTATGAATTGACATTAAGCAAGCGATTAAAACAAGCAGCTGATGTTTGGTTGAATACTCCACGTGTGCCGAGGGAAGCAAGCGGCACAAGCGGCATGTCTGCAGCTATGAATGGTGCCGTAAATTTCAGCACTTTTGATGGCTGGATATGCGAATTTATAAATCATGGTAACAATGGATTTTTAGTGCCACCTACGGATTATGAAAATATGAGTGTGCATGAGCAGGATGAATATGACCTGGAAAAATTCTATGACATACTGGAGAATCAGATCCTGCCTATGTATTATGAAAATCCCCAGGTGTGGCGTCAAATCACTAAAAATGGAATGATGGATGTGCGCTGGCAGTTTGATAGCAACAGGATGGCAAAAGAATATTATGAAATCATGTATGTATAATTTCTATGGAAGAATATGTAAAAACATTAGAAATACGATGGGCCGATCTTGATCCGAATTTTCATGTTCTTCATTCCAGGTATTATGATTTTGGTGCCTATTGCCGAATGTGTTTTTTAGTAGAACATGGAATAGACCCGGCATTAATGCAATCATTAAATATCGGTGCGGTGCTTTTCAGGGAGGAATGTATTTTTAGAAAGGAATTAAAATTCGGCGATGAACTTAGTGTAAACCTAAGGCTACAAAAAGCTTCTCATGATTTTTCAAGATGGAGCATGGTGCACGAATTGTTTAAAAATAAGATTACACTTGCAGCCATCATACATATTGATGCTGCATGGATTGATACAAAACTCCGGAAGCTAAGCATGCCGCCTAAGGAAGTAGAATCGGTATTTAATGCTGCTCCCAAAACTGCAGACTTTATTTTTTATAGCAGGTAGTCATGATACATGCAACAGTTAATCTTTACAGGCAGGCTTATTCAGGCCTCACACGGCGCATTTGGTTACTAAGCATCGTTATGCTTATAAACCGATGCGGTTCCATGGTGCTTGCGTTCATGACCTTATATTGTAATCACCTGGGTTTTACGATTCAGCAAGGGGGATGGGTTGTAGCTATTTATGGCGTTGGATCTGTGATTGGCGCTTTTATCGGTGGTAAAATAAGTGACCGGTATGGATTTTATTTTACACAATTCTTTTCCCTGGTGGCAGGTGGTATTTTGTTTCTGGTGCTGGGCCAGATGAGAACTTATACAGGCATTTGCGTAGCAACTTTTTTTCTAAGCATGGTAAATGAATCTTTTCGCCCGGCTAATGCATCGGCCATAGCTTATTATAGTACTAAAGAAAACCGTACACAATCTTTTTCATTGGTGAGATTGGCCATAAACCTGGGATGGGGCATTGGCAGTGCATTAGGTGGATTCCTGGCAGCCATAAATTATCATCTTTTATTTTGGGTAGATGGAGGAACAAACTTAGTGGCTTCCAGTATGTTGTTGATCATTTTACCAAAAGTAAGTTTGAAACAACAGCAACAGCATTCCAAAACTGTAAACAAGCCGGTAGCTGTTATAAAGCCACATAGAGATACAGTATTCCTGTATTTCCTGCTATTCAAGATATTATTTGCTGTTTGTTTTTTTCAATTATTTACTACAGTCCCTTTGTATTTTAAAGATAGTTTACAACTGAATGAATTCTGGATCGGAATGGTAATGGCCACCAATGGTATTTTGATAGCAATCTTTGAAATGGTCATTGTATTTAAGCTTGAGGGGAAACGACCATACCTTGTTTTAATGAGTTATGGAGCGATACTTATGGGATGTTCTTTTTTGTTTTTAAATATCCCGCTGGCAAGCGGTTTCCTGATTGCATTTTTCAGCATACTTATTATTACCGTTGCAGAAATGATATCAATGCCATTTATGAATAGCTTTTACATAGCCAGGAGCTCTGAACAAACCAGGGGACAATATGCAGGAATGTATACAATGGCATGGAGTGCAGCCCAGGTTATAGGAAGCAGCACAGGTGCGATCATAGCCTACCAGGTTGGCTTTTTTAGTTTATGGGTAATGGTTTGCGTGATATGCTTTGTTGCTGCTGGCGGATATTACTGGCTGCAAAAAAGAATTGTAGTAGCAGAGTAGGATATCACCGGATATATAAAGACTTCTTCTACTTATATTCCGATATACTATTTGCTTTTGAAGTGATGGTCATAGACTGGCCCATCATGTCAATATCACCGCTTATATCAGCAACTGCGTTTCTTTTTTGAACAAGTGAAGTTTTTGTATTTACAATTAGCTGGCCGGCAGATACTGAGTTCATGGCAATGTCGAACTGCATGCCGTTTGCGTCCATTGTGTTGGTTCCCTTTGTTGATGTTTTGATAGAAATATTCGCAAGATCTTTATCAAACGAAATGTACTTGTACTCCATTACTGATTTCATTTTACCGGCCGTGGTGGAATCTGTCCAGCTATCACCGGGTTTTTTATTTGGGGGTATTATAAAGAAAGCACTTCTTACATTTTCTTCATCATTACCCTGGTTGCCACCCAGGATGCCTGAAAAGGAATTTTCTCCTGCATCTTCCTCTTTTGAATTGGTTGTATCTACAGATACTTCCCCGGTTGCCCTATTGATCTTTGCAATAACTGTTTTACCAATTTTGTCTTTCATAGATTTACCGATCTCGGATTCCAAATCTTCTTTTTTGTCTGAATCGAAGCTAATATCCTCTGCTCCCATATTCCCGTTAAGCCTTATACGGTTCAATGTATTGCTTACTATATAGTTCTTATCATTCACATCTGTCACAAGTAAGGTATTTGTCTGCATGACATCATTTTTCATCTTCATACCCATGCCCATTTCAGCATCCATAGAACTGGAGGTAGTAACGGTGATCTGCTGTCCTTTATTTAAAATAAGTGAAGCTGTAGTCGTATTGCCGGATTTTTTCTGGCCATAAGATATTGCAGATATAAAGACTAATAAAATTGAAAGATATTTTTTCATGTACGTTTTGAATGTTTTAGAAATGTGTGCTATTAAAATGATAAAATATGCTTTGCAAATTTAATGAGAATAGATTTCCTATAGATGCTGAGGGGAATTATTAACAGGTGCTTAAAAAAAATAGGGCTGCTTTTCAGCAACCCTAAGCAAATTAAAAATGTTTGAATTATCCTACTACTGTTACGTTAACAGCGTTCATTCCTTTTTTACCATTTTGTAATTCGAACTCAACCTTATCACCTTCTTTAATGTCGTTGATAAGACCGCTCACGTGCACAAAAGTTTCT
>JBDSEE010000208.1:0-3875 GCA_039920245.1 Ferruginibacter sp. | reverse complement strand
GGACAATGCATTTGACCCTGCTTCTACACAAGCTTTTCCTGCAGGGACAACGGAATGAACATTAGGAGTAAGCTTTGTTATAACCGGAATATGTGCCGCTTCCATTACCCATTCCACAACCATTTTTGCAATTTCCGGATCCTGCCCCACGGCTGCGCCCATTCCTCTTTCCGTCATTCCATGCGGGCAACCAAAGTTCAATTCAAAACCATGAGCGCCGGTGTCTTCAACTTTTTTTATTAGTTCATGCCAGCTCTCTTTAGTGTTATCTGCCATAAGGGAAACAATCATCGCCCTGCCGGGGAATAATTTTATACACTCTGCTATTTCTTTTAAATTAATGTCCAGTGGTCTGTCGCTTATGAGTTCAATATTATTAAAACCCATTACCCGCTGGCCACCATAATCTACTGCTGAATATCTTGATGAAACATTTTTTACCTGCGAGCCAAGTGTTTTCCAAACAACACCCCCCCAGCCTGCTTCAAATGCACGAAGCACATTAATTTTTTTATCAGTAGGCGGAGCACTCGCCAGCCAGAAAGGGTTTGGTGATGAGATGCCGAGAAAGTTTGATTTTAAGTTTGCCATAATTGATTTTTTGGAACCGCAAAAACACTAAGAACTAGAGTAACACAAAGCTTAGTTATACTTTGTGACTTTATTCATAGTGGTTTAATTCTTCATTATATAATCTAATATCGCCGCTGCTCCGTCTTTTCCAGCCTGCACCGCATCCACTACTTCTTTACCACCATTAACACAATCGCCACCGGCAAAAATGCCTGGAATATTCGTTGACTGATTTTCGATTTCAACTTTCCCTTTTTTATTTTTTATGCCATTATCAACAATCATTTGCTCAAATGGCATTTGCCCTGCAGCTTTGATTACCATATCCACATCAATGATAAACTCTTCCCCCGTTGCTACCGGTGACCGGCGGCCGCTTGCATCTGCCTCACCAAGCTTCATCACTTCAGATTTCAAAGCCGCAACTTTTCCATCAATACCCAGCACTTCTATTGGCGCAGCAAGCCAGATGATTTTGCAACCATCCAGCATAGCAATATCCAATTCTTTTTGTGTGCAGGGCATTTCATCCTGTGTGCGGCGGTAGAGCATAGTTACCTCTTTAGCACCAAGTCTTTTTGCTTGAGTAGCCGCATCAATTGCCGTCATACCCATGCCAATGACTGCCACCTTATCGCCAACTTTTACTTTGCTGTAGCCTTCGTTGCGGATGTAATAAATAAAACTGATGGCATCCACTACGCCTTCAAGATTTTCTCCCGGAATTTCCAGTTGTCGTGCAAGGCCAACACCAAAGCCAAGATATACTGCATCAAAATTATTTTGCAGTTCATCAAGCTTTACATTTTTGCCAAGCTCTTGTTCATATTTAATTTCTATACCACCAATTGATGTTATGTAATTCACTTCATCTTCGCAAAATTTTGGTGTGACTTTGTATGCGGCAATGCCATAGGTCATCAAGCCACCGCCTTTTTTTTCTTTTTCAAAAATGGTTACTTCCACACCTTCTCTTGAAAGTACATGTGCACAGGACAACCCCGCCGGACCTGCACCAATGATGGCTACTTTTTTACCTGCACTTTCTTTCCTGGTAAACAACTGCCAGTTCTTTTCCAAAGCAATATCGGTACTGTAGCGCTGCAATTTTGCAATGGGAATGGGAGGCTCGTGAAGCAAATTAAAAACACAACTGCCTTCACAAAGTTTTTCTACAGGGCAAACCCTGCTGCATCCACCGCCAAAAATGTTGGAAATGAAAATGGTATGCGCACTTCCTTTTACATTATCTGTAGTGATTTGCTTTATGAATTTTGGTACATTGATGCCAGTAGGACAACTTTTTGTGCAGGGAGCATCATAACAGAACAGGCAACGGTTTGCTTCTACCAGCGCCGCTGCTTTATTCTCAAACGGCGGGTGAATGTCGCTGAAATTTTCTGCGTATTGTATATCGGTTAATCGGTCGTTTTGAATCATATAATTTAATTTAAACACAAAGAGAACAAAGTGAATTACAAAGTGCACAGGGCATTTCTTGTGTTCGTTGAGTAAATCTTTGTGTCCTTTGTGTTTTAAGTGTTATTAAAAAACATAGGTTTTGCTTCATCTGTTATCTTATGTACAAGTGAGTGACACAACGATGATGCTATAAGAAACAAATGCTGGTAAAATAAATATTTTACAGCTCTACAATTTTTCCATAAGTCTCCGGCCTTCTGTCTCTGAAAAACTGCCAGGTACTTCTCACTTCATCAATCATATCCAAATCAAATTCTGAAATCAGCAATTCATCTTTGTCTTCGCTTGCCTGCGCAAAAATTTGTCCACGAGGGTCAACAAAATAACTGCTGCCATAAAACTTACCAAGGTTCCAGGGTTTCTCTTCGCCCACACGATTTATGCAACCCATAAAATAACCATTAGCAGCAGCATGTGCAGGTTGCTCCAGCTTCCATAAATATTGTGAGAGGCCGGCAACAGTTGCAGAAGGATTGTAAACGATCTCGGCGCCATTCAATCCCAGGCATCTTGCACCATCAGGAAAATGACGATCGTAACAAATATACACGCCCACTTTTGCATACTTGGTCTGAAACACAGGATAGCCAAGGTTTCCAGGCTTAAAGAAAAACTTCTCCCAGAATCCGCTCGTATGCGGAATATGATTTTTGCGGTACTTGCCAAGATAAGTTCCATCGGCATCAATGACGGCAGCGGTATTATACAACACACCAGATTGTTCTTTTTCATAGACAGGAACTATGATAACCATGTTGTATTTTTTTGCATACACAGCAAGTTTTTCTGTTGTGGGTCCGGGCACAGCTTCCGCAGAGGCATACCATTTTTTATCTTGCCCCGGGCAGAAATATGGCGTATTAAAAATTTCCTGAAGGCAAAGAATCTGCACACCTTTTTGTCCTGCTTCTTCAATAAGCGGTATATGTTTTTCATACATCGCTTCTACAATTTCTTCAATGGTTCCTTCGCCTTCCGTTTTTGGCAGCGACATTTGAATGAGGCCTGATTTGATAATTCTTGACATGTTAATAATTATGAATTGAGAATGATGAATTATGAATTGCTTTTTAAATAGCGTTCTTTAGTAGTCAAAATTATGCTGTTCAATATTCGTATTATTTCATTACAACTTTTCAAAAGTGTTTCGAAATGTTCATTGTCAATATATTGGGTATCTTTCAAAAGTCGTAACCAATATGAACATTCCCTTGCTTCTTTCAATCCTATTCCAAGCTTATGAATGAAATCTTTTTTTGATTCACTTGCAACAGCTTCATGAATGTTTGCACCTATCGAAGTACCACATCTTAATAATTGTTTTGAAAGGACATACTCATTTTTCTTTGATAATTCTTTATAAACTAATACTATTTGCAATGCAAATGCATACGTTTTTGTAACAATTATATTTTCTTTGTCTTCATTCATAATTATTAATTCATAATTCTAAATTATTGAAGACACTTTATCTCTTTTAATAAACTTACCGTAACCTTTCGCCAATTTACAATCATTATTGTCAATGGCGATCTTTCCACGCAATAAAACCGTTTTTACTTTCCCTGTTACTTCCCATCCTTCATAGCCACTATAATCAACATTCATGTGATGCGATTTTGCAGAAAGTGTATGCTTTTCATTGGGATCAAAAATAACAATATCAGCATCGCTACCTATTGCAATGGTCCCCTTGCGGGGAAACATTCCAAATATTTTTGCAGGATTTGTACAGGCAACTTCTACATATTTATTTAAGGTGATTTTATTTTTTGCAACACCTTCACTGTATAATAATTCCATCCGGTTTTCTATCGCTG
>JBDSEE010000207.1:0-8752 GCA_039920245.1 Ferruginibacter sp. | reverse complement strand
TCTTCAGGTACCGGCTCCATACAAACCCCGGTTGGTAGTCGGTCACATGTTTTTTTTAATGTAAACAAAAAGATGGTCAAGGTTTATTTCGATGAAATCATTTATATCGAAAGCTTTAAGGAATATGTACGAATTGTGTCAAAGGACAGGTCCATACTTACAAAAATGCAACTCACTCAAGTAGAAGAGTTATTGTCAAAAGATTACTTTATAAGAGTACACCGGTCATTCCTTGTCTCAAAAGAAAAAATCGAAGCCTTTACTGCCACAGATATTGACATTGTCGGCAAGCAGATACCCATAGGCAGGAATTATAAACAAAATGTATTGTTACAACTGACAGAAGGCCAGTAAAAATTAAAATTGAAATCCTCCAAACCTCACCGTTGCAAATCTTTCTTGTTGTGTGATTTAAGTGAAAATTATAGTTAAGTAATTATCTGAACTAATGGTTTTCCGTGGGTAAGTAACTGCTATATGTGGGTAGTATGTTCTCGCTTGTTTCCGAATTTATACTTTCATAAAAAAAATCTAGTGAAACTAACCATTATTAAAGCCCTGTTTTTGTTGCCTATATTATTATGGTCCTGCTCGCAGCCAGGGGCCACCAGGCTTCAAAATTCCTCTGCGCCCACCGATGCTCCCCAACCCCTTATTTTCAGCGAAGGACTTATCAGCACAAGCGATTATGAAACTCATCCGGCATTTTCACCAACTGGCGATACAATATATTTTTTAAAAGGTACACCCAATGTAAAATACTTTACAATATGTGTATCATATAAGCAAGATACCGGCTGGACAGCCCCGGTAATAGCAACTTTCTCCGGCAAATATTTAGATGCAGATCCATTTGTAACAAAAGATGGAAACACCATTTATTTCGTGTCTAACCGCCCTGCCAATGTTGGAGATTCTATTAGAAAAGATTGGGACATTTGGAAAGTTGAAAGGTCAGGTACGGGTTGGAGTAACCCAGTCCACCTCGACAGTAACTTCAATACCAATGAAAACGAATATTTTCCCACCTTGGCTGCTAATGGAAATTTTTATTTTGGTTCAGAAAGACCAGGCGGTAAAGGCAATTCTGACATGTACGTTTCAAAATACAAAAGCGGCAAATACGCAGCACCAGAAAATTTAGGTGATTCTATTAATACACCGGATAATGAGTATGAACCCTTTATTGCACCAGACGAAAGCTATCTGATATTTATGGGTACCTACCCTGCTACCATCTCAAATTCAGATTTCTGTATTAGTTATAATGTAAACGGCAAATGGACTAAAGCAATAAAACTGCCAGCTCCCATAAACTCACCTGCAACAGAATGGGGAGGCAAAGTCTCACCAGGCGGAAAATATTTTTTCTTTGGAAGCAACAGGAGCACGGTAAAAGATGTCCTTCCTAAAAATGAAAGCATAGATCAGTTTCAGGAAAGACTGCATTCAGTTGGCAATGGTCTGGGCGACATATACTACGTGAACTTATCTGCGCTTAAACCAATTAAATAAATATTATGAAGTGTATGGCAATCGCTTATGTACATGCGCAGGGTCTGATGGAGAAACTCGAAGGCATCATGGATTTTAATGGCCTTCAAATAATTGAAAATAACACCCGTTTCAGAGTATTTAATGGCTTTTTCGATGGTGGTCCTGCGGATCTCGCTGGTAGAATTAATAAAGAATTGGAAGATGAAATTTGGGAAATTGAAGACTCCTTATTTATTGTTTATCCCTGTAAAACCGATCAGGGCCGTCCTTCATTTTCTAACATTATAATCAAACGGAAAGGCAACAAATTCTTACGCAATAAGGTTTCAAAATGATTTATTTATTCCCAGTTGGCCGTTTCTTTTTTACAATGGCCTTGCTTGGGTTTTCAGCAATAATATTTTTGAATGGCGACTTTCCCGCTGAGTTTTATTCCCCTTCACACCACATACAAGGCACAACTGTCTTAGCTTGGATTATGGGCATCATTTTTCTCACAACAGCCATTGCTTTGCTCACCGATAGGTATTCCTTCACTGCTACGTTGATATGTAGTATTATGATGGGATTGCTACTTGTAATTCCCAATTCTTTTAAGCTCATTTTCAATATATATAGCCCAGGCACTTGGGTTGCATGGCTAGAATCACTCTGCTTCTGCACAATTACTATAGTAATTTCAAGCCTGTCAACAGTTAACAAAATCCTCGCTACAACAAAACAAAACAGGTTTTGCAAAATAGTATCGCTCGCCAGGCATCTTTTTGCAATTGCGTTGATAATTTTTGGGATACAACATATTATATACGCAGAATTTATCGCTACCCTTGTCCCATCATGGATACCTTTAAAAACATTCTTTCTGCAGTTGGTAAAAGCAGGCTTCATACTTACCGGCCTAAGTATAATATTTAATATCAGGTCGCAGGTAGCTCTCACACTTTTAGGAACAATGTTTCTGGTTTGGATTCTTATCTTGCATGCTCCGCTTGTTTTCAAAAACCCTCATAATAAAGCGGAGTGGACAAGTTTCTTTGTCGCCCTCCTAATGTGCGGAGCTTGTTTTATACTTACATCCAGGTCATGCAATGAACCAGCATAAATGGTTTTCTTCAACTTCGTACAGGCTGCTCCAGGATATTTCCAGCCGCAAAGAATTACTTGAATTTGCATGTGGCACCGCCTTGCTGTTTCTTAATTTTTCCTGTTATCTTAATTTATCGGAAAAAATCATTTAGTTAAATACTATTAAATTTGAAGGTAAATAAATTTTACGGGTAATTTTCAAGGGCAAAATTTTATTCTATAAAGGTTATTATTACAAGTCACATTCTAGTATTGTGCAAATTTAAATTCGACATATTTGTTTACGACCTTATTCAGGACATCAATAAATTAAGCCAATACTCATATAGGCTAACTAACGTTTCACAAGAATTATCGTTTCATTAAAAACAAATATTTATCTTTCTGGCACCACGAACTCCTAACAATAATACATAAACACATTTACAATGAATGAATGTTCTGAAATTTACAAGTATCGAAGAATTGTTCGGGCAAAATTATTTATGGATAATCACTTTAATGAACAGATTAATCTTGAGAATATCTCAGGCGAAGCTTACTTTTCTAAATTTCATTTCATCAAATTATTCAAAACTATTTATAACTTAACACCATACCAATATTTAATGAGCGTTAGGCTTGAACAAGCCATGATCCTGTTAAAGAAAGCTGTTATAGCATCTGATGTCTGTTATGCAGTGGGTTTTAAAAGCATACCTTCTTTCTCAAACCTTTTTAAAAAGTGGACGGGTACCTCCCCTGCAGTATATCAACAGCAACAAAAAAAACTTAAACATGCAATGACCAACTCGCCACTTAATTTTATTCCAAACTGCTTTATCAGTAATCACGATTTGGTAAAGAAAAGCAACTTTCAATAAGAATGCTTTTAGACAACCACCCATCTTTGCAGTTCATTAAAATAATAAGATTATGATTACAAAATTAAATCATGTTAGCATTTTTGTGCTTAATCAGGATTCTGCCTTTGAATTCTATGTTAATAAATTAGGTTTTAAAATTCATACAGATGCCCCCATGGGCCCAAATATCCGTTGGTTAACAGTTTGTCCACCTGCACAGCCAGACTTGGAGATCTCTCTAATGTCTATTGAGGCAGGCATGCTGTTTACACAAGAATCTTCTGCAATCATGAAAGATTTGGTCAGCAAAGGAACATTTGGCTTTGGCGTATTCGAATGCAATGATCTTCAGGCCACCTATGAAGAATTAAAAGAGTTGGGTGTCGAATTTAAGAAACCTCCTACAAAAGAATTTTATGGTTATGAAGCAATACTCAAAGACGATTCTGGCAATTGGTTCTCCCTCAGTGAGAAGCAATAATAAGTCCGTATACTAGGAAAGATTTTTTTACTTATAATACGGTTCATACTTTATTATCAAGCATCCTGCAAACTAAACTACCGATCAAAAAATGCTTGGACCAACCAGGTGATTTAATTTATATTATTAGAACCTATAACTTAAGCTTTTCTGGCATGTAATCATCTTGGAGACGTTGAGCGTCTTTACTTCTGGTATATGACTTATTTCACTTTGCTCGTGCTTCTATTGCATAGCAAACACCTCTTTATGCTCTACCTTTTCTTCAAAGTCTAAAAGGAAATTGTTATCCTCAGTATAATATCTGGCCTTTTCTACATCTTCCCCTGCAAAGCTTTTAATAACTTCAAGATTTTCCCAAAAACTGATAAGCGTAAAATGACTTTCACCATCTTTAATATTTCTTAAAAAAGCTAACCCTTTAAATCCTGGTGTTTTTTCATAGTCCGGGATAGCAATTTTTTTCAACACATCGGAATAAGCGTCAAAGTTTTTTATACTTGTCCTCCCGTGCCAGGTTCTTGCAATCATAGTTAATGGTCTATTTAATGATTCATTTTTATATCCATGCCCATTAATCAATTTGCTCCGATAACTGCAAATAAAATTAGTTGTCTAGTGTCCTGGCAGCTCACTTATCTGCTATCAACAAAAGATTAATACAGGTTAAAATAACTGGTCACAACTTTTCCCAAAATTTATCCAATACTCCCCCAAAAGACTCTTTTAGGATCTAAATCCACTTTAATTCTTTTACGGTTAATTCATTTTCAATAGTTCCAGTATTAATAGTGCCTTTCGGTTCAAAAAGTAAATTAAAAACCACCTCTCCATTTGTATGCGGCCTATGTTCCATACCCCTTGGTACAATTAGAATTTCGCCTTCATTTACCTTCACCGTTTCGCCATTCCTGAAGTCCATCAATAAAGTTCCTTTAAACACCATAAATAGCTCATCTTCCATTTCATACTATGCCATATGAAATCACCGCTTATTTTGCAAAGCTTCACATAATGTCCATTAAGTTCACCAACAATATGAGGTGTAAATTGGCTATCAAACAATGAAAATTTTTCCATTATATTGATTGGTTTTATCTCTTCCATAATTTATGATTATGTAATTTGTTATTCACAATTTTCATTGGCTCCCCCTATGCTATCTTTCTTTCCGTTTGTTTTCTTCCCTTCACTTTACTGCTTATTAAAAACCAGGTAATCACCCAACTTCCAGTGTTTCCGGTCTGGGCTGGTCTCGTACGTCATTCTAAATTTTTTTTCCGTAAGCTTTTCATATATGAAATGTTCAAATACTGTTCTGCGCTGTAAACACAATTCACTGCTTATAAGTATAAGTTTATTTTCTTTCCAGCCATCACTCAAAAATTTTCTATGCCCTTGAAAATTATCAAAATTGTATGCGACAAATACTCCACTCACAACGTCCACTCCCCACATAGACATAGATTTATACTTATTGGGCGCCTTGTCCTTGTGTTCATAAAGCAACCAGCTACTATCAAGTGTAATGCTAAAGGTTATGTCTGCATAGATCTTTTTTCCATTCCAAAATTCCCCTTCTCCAAGCCATCTGCCCTCGAAAAAATTAACTAGCTCTTTCGGCAATTTGTATGTTGAATTTGGTTTCTGGGCGTTTACATAAGATGCAAAACTTATAAGAATTATACAGAATACTACCTTTTTTGCCATTTTAAATTTCAAAATTAACTGCTTCAATTTACATTACTAGGTCGTTGATGCGTCTAAATAAGGGGTCAAACACGACAACTGGCGAAGCCTGCGGGGTTGAGTGACATTTTGCAGTCTTCACTTGCTTGTAAATCATATGACCCTCAGTAAAAATAATATATTTTATGTTTACAGCTGGTCACTTAAATGCCTATATTCTTTCGGTCAGCCATAAGAGTTGTTGCATTCAATAAGCAGGCAAACTTTATAACAATAGAAAATATATTTTAAAATTTTGCAAAAAACATCTGTTCATTTTTTTAAGGCCTAACAAAAAACATATATTTGAATTTTGTAGTTATTATAAAAAGATCAAAACCACGAAGTAAATGAAAGGCACTCTTTTATGGTTAGTTACATTTTCCGCCCAGCTCTCCTTTTCCCAAACAAAACTAAGTTCAAGTTTAAAACAATTAAGTCAGCAAAACCAATTTGCTAAAATGGACAACCTGAATAAAAAAGTAAATAATAAAGACTATTATTTGTATAAAGCCATTTTTGCCAATGTTTGCAACAAACCTGAAATATCCATTTTGTATCTAGATAGTTTGAAGAATAACTACATTGGCAATACCTATGAATTTGCTAAATTGAAATATGACAATTATATAAAGCTATTCAATTATGATAAGGCTTACTCTATGTCCAGGACTTTGACTAGCACGTTCCAAAAACATTTTACTAAAGCTGAACTTATTGACGAAATTAATGCACAGCGTATTTGGAAAACGGTAAGAAATAAACCAACACAGTATATTGGGCAGTTTTCAACGATTATTCTACGTACTTCAAAAGATATGGCAGGCTTAACCACAACCATGGTGTCTGCAAATAATACAATTAGCAGCTTCGTATTCGATACTGGTGCAGGCATTAGTTGCATTACTGAAACAATAGCAAATAAAATGAATGTCATGTTGATGCCCGGTAAAAATATAACCGTTCAAAGTCTCACAGGTCAGGGATGTAAGATTAAGGTAGGAATGACACCATATCTTAATATAGGCGACTTAAAACTTAAGAATGTTTTGTTTTTAGTTTATCCAGATTCAGCGTTCACATTTGGAAATGGGGCATATACTATAAATGGAATTATAGGCTTTCCTATTATAAAAGAATTAGGTACTATTATCATAGAAAAAGAGAGAATAACATGTTCTAAAATCTTGAAAGCAGGTAGCAATGAAAGAAACTTATTTGTAGACCAACTTAGGGCTATTATAATGTTAACCTACGAAGGCAAAACAATACCATTTAATTTTGACAGTGGAGCGAAAACAAGTTTGTTTAATAAATCATTTTACCAATCCTTCCAGGTCTACTTAGATAGTATTGGCATCATGGCTATAAATAAAGCTTCTGGTGCAGGAGCCAAAGAAGTAGTTACTAACGTCTTGCAGGTAAAAGGTCAAACATTATATCTTAACCAAAAAAAAATACAGATCCCGGTCATGACTATTGACAAGAATAACTATGGCGTATATGGCAAAGTTAATTATGGAAATATTGGGCAAGATTTAATTGGTCAATATAAAAAGCTGACTATTAGTTTTGATCAGAATTATGTAGAGTTGGAAAACTAAATATTTGCAACATTGCTCTCCCGATACTAACCTTTTAACCCAGGCTCGACCCTGTCTCCCAGATAATAATATCAATTGCTTTTATTTTGAATAAACATCTTTGTTATAAAGTTCCATCCATTTGCCAGGTTCTGCAATTTCAGTCCATCCAAATTTTCGATAAAGTCCATGCGCATCACCAGTGAGCAATATCCAGCGCCTTAGTCCTTGCAAATCTGGGTGAGTCATAATGGTTTCCATAAGCCATTTTGAAATTCCCACACCCCTATACGCTTCCAACACATATACATCTCCCAGGTAAGCAATCGTTGAAAAGTCAGTGACTATTCTCGCAAATCCGATTTGCTTTATTCCTTGGTACACACCAAAGCATAACGAATTTGTTATGGCAGTTTGCACCTTGGCTTGGGGAATATTCAGACACCAATACGCCTTAGTTGATAAAAATTTGTGAATTGCATCAATGTCAAGTTTTTCTTTGTCAGTTGATATACAAAGATCACCCTTGTATAAAGTCAGGTCTGCCATATTAATCGTTTTAAAATACATTTTCTGACCTAGTTACAGCAAAATTTATCCCGTTGTAAGCTTTCCACTTCGAACCTTCAGCCTTCAAATACTGGCCAGTCAGGGGCCGGGATTTGTATCCTTACCCAATTAGTCTTTCCATTTTTTCCATGCTTTGTTCCAGCCCAAGTTGTGCAAAGTTGCTTATAGATCCAAACTCCGCATACTCAGTTACTGTCATCGCCGTCTTACTTTTTTCTATCATCTTAAAAATTACCACGGTCCTTACCTCCGGCGGAAAATCTGCAGGCATACCTACTGACTTTGGTTCTATCCTTTCGCCATTTTTATCGCATAGCATTTGAATAAATTCGATGACCTCAAGAGGCACAATTTTTACATAAAGCCAGCTCGAATAATATACTTGCCCACCCATTGCTTTAGGGGCAATCATATTAACGATTGACCTCCCTCCTTCCATGAAATCTATTTTAGCTACTGAAGAGGTAAAATGTTCCGGGCCCCACCAGCGCTTTACAAGATCAGGATCTGTCCAAATCTTCCAAACCATTTCAATAGAAGCATTAAATGTTTTGCTTACTTCAATCTGCTTAGTCATATATTTTAAAGTTATTGTGGTTACAGGCTGGTATTACTTTTATGCCAATAGGCATAAGATATAATTAAAAGGGTAAAAAAGAAAAGTATGTTAAGGATATATCCTTTCCCATCACTACTATTTACATGAGCAATTAGCCCAGAAATTAAAGTGATACCAAATCCAACATATACCCATTCTTTTATCCTTCTTGGTATAAAGGGCAAAGCAAGTAAAACCACACCTAGTATTTTGGCAATACCAAGCTCAATCCTGAAATATTGGGGAAACCCTAAATGTTTATAAATCTCCACAAATTTCGAATCTGTAAAATATGAAATACCTGTTAGTAAAAGGAAAGCACAGAAAATTCCTGTGCTTACCCTGTATATGATTTTATTCCATT
>JBDSEE010000206.1:0-2212 GCA_039920245.1 Ferruginibacter sp. | reverse complement strand
TGCCGCTTGGCAGCTTCAATCTTTACACGTTGTATGTATTCCAATACAGAATTATTGGTAGCCTGTTTAAACCTTCGTTCAAAACTCCTTCTCCCGATAGCTATTAAATCTGCCAGTTCATCAATGGTGATTTTTTCGTGGATATTCATTTCAATATATTCCTGTGCTTTTTTTATTTCAGCATCCTTATGATCTTTCTGCCCTCTAAACATCGCAAAAGCTGATTGGCTGTCACGGTCAATATCAATAGCAAAATATTTGGAGGCAAGAATGGCAGTCTCCTTATTGGTATATTTTTCTACCAGGTGCAATAACAAATTCCAGTAAGAGTGTGCACCGCCACTGGAATAGATCCTTTTTTCCTCTGTTACAATACTTCCATCAACTACATCCACTTCAGGATACATTTCCCTGAACTCATTTATAAATCCCCAATGGGTGGAACATTTTTTTCCATTAAGTAAACCTGTAGCACCTAATAAAAAAGCTCCCACACATAGTGAAGCTACTTCTGCACCATTATTATATTGCTCCTGAATCCAGGGAACAAGGTTTTTATTTTTTGCAATGGCTGTTTTCATGTCCCCAAACAATGCAGGTATAATAACAAGATCAGTTTTATTTTTTTCCTTCAGTTGCTTGTCTATATGAATCGAAAACATTCCATTATTTAGTTTTACTTCTTTCTTTGCACCCACTAACTCCACTTCAAACAAAGGGGCTTTGCCCGCTGACATTAAGAATTGGTTTACCATAGTAAACAAATATTGTGGGTCCGCCACGGCTTGCATTACAGAAGATTCAGGCACAAGGATGGATACTTTTTTCATAAAATAAAGGTAAGAATATCGTATGACGTAATCAACCCCTTAAACTGGCATATATGCCACCCTTCAAAACCAATTTGCGTCACCATCTTTGTGTTGTCAAATCATTTATAACAATTAAATTTTAAAACGATGTCAAAGGTTTCAATTTACTTGAATTTTCAGGGTAACACAGAAGATGCTTTTAATTTTTACAAATCTGTTTTCGGAACTGAGTTTGTTTCTCCCATCATGTACAATAAAGATATTCCGGCAAATCCCGGTATGCCCGACATTCCTGAAAATGAATTAAATAAAGTAATGCATGTATGCTTACCCATTTTAGGTGGCACTCAAATAATGGGTACTGATATGCTGGAATGTATGGGGCATAAACTTATAATTGGTAATAATATCACCATAAATCTTGAGCCAGATACCAGGGAAGAAACAGAGAAGTTATTTAAACAGTTGTCTGACGGCGGTTCTAATATCATGCCTTTAGAGGACCAGTTCTGGGGTGCTTATTGGGGATGCTGTTTAGATAAGTTTGGTATCAGGTGGATGTTTAATTGTTACGAAAAAAAATAGCAATCTCATCAAACTAATAATTAAGCAAATCCTATTCTAATTTGACCATGAAACAAATTAATTCATATTTAACATTCAATGGCAACTGCCGGGAAGCAATGCTTTTTTATAAAAAATGCCTGGGTGGTCAGCTTAGTTTTCAAACCATTGGTGAATCGACGCTTTCTGAAAAGATGCCTGCAAAAATGAAAGGATGTATCGTTCATTCTACTTTGGAGAATGATGGTATAGTTTTGATGGGTTCTGATATAGTAAGTGAAAAAGGATTACTAAAGGGTAATGCAGTGTCATTAATATTGAATTGCAGCAGTGAAAAAGAAATAAAAGAATGCTATAAAAAACTTTCTAAAGGCGGTGAACAAACACATCCCTTAGCAGATACCTTTTGGGGTAATATGTTTGGCGGACTTACGGATAGATACGAGAACCATTGGTTACTTAATTATGATAGGCAATAAAAAAAATAATTCTTTGGCGATAAATTATTCTCTTTTTTTAAAATATTGATTTTGCACAAAAAATAATTTCAAACTATAAAAAAAACAACAATGACAAACAACAATGTATCATTACACAGAGTTTTCACAGCAACTCCCGAAAGAGTTTATCGTGCCTTTACCGAATCTAATGCTCTTGCATCCTGGTTGCCCCCTTATGGATATATAGGTATTGTACACAATATAGATGTTAGAGTAGGTGGCAGTTATAAAATGTCTTTTATCAATTTTTCTACCGGGAATACACAGTCATTTGGTGGTGAATTTTTGGAACTAAAACCAAATGAATTTTTAAAGTACACCGATAAATTTGATGAT